>NZ_CAAGSW010000001.1:0-300000 GCF_900774055.1 Methanococcoides sp. AM1
TTGCAACTTCGTGTAACCTATCCCTGCCATACTTTTCAATGAACTTTGCACCAACCTTCTTAACCTTAGCCGATGCACCCTTTGGGAATGTTCCGATATACTTCTCGTTCATTTCCTGTATAGACTCAAGGAAAGCTGCACGTGCAAGGATCGATGCTGCAGCCACTGCAATTGACTGGTCTTCGGCTCTGGGTATCTGAACAGGCTTCACATCGATGTTCCATTGGCGAAGTTCATCCTTGACCATGCTGTCGTGGTATGCGAACTTGTCAATGATGATGCTATCGCCCTGCTGGTACAGGTCTTTGATCGCACTTACATGGTTTACGGTAAGCATGATGTTCAGGTTCTGAAGTTTTTCATAATATTTATTGTAGGCAACTGGCTCAAGGATCTTCACGGAGAACATATCAGCTGAAATTGAGCTCTTTATCTGCTTTGCAATAGAAATGTTCTGATGATCGGTCAACTGTTTGCAATCCCTGACACCGATCCCCTCAAGAATTGATTCAATTTCTGGAGTGGTCTTTACTGCAGCTACTACAAGAGGACCAAAGAAATCACCCTTACCTGATTCATCAGAGCCAATTACACCATGTCCATTTGTAACAGACAAGTCTATAGATGATGTTAACTTTTCTTCGGGAATTGAAATGTTCTTATTATTAGGTGAAGGCACTACACCTTCTCTTAGTGCAATACGTATTTCTTCTGCTTCAGGTGATGTGCCTAACTGGGATAGATCAACTTTAATTCCCTTCTTTCCATCGTATATTCTTATTACGCGGGAAAACTGTTTCTTTGATACGCTGAACTGAATACCGAAATTGATTTCCTTTGGTGTATCCACGTCAAACCCTGGGATCAGGATTGATCTTATCTCATTGTACTTGTCAGTTATTTTCATCTGATTCCCCTTATTGTTATTTCGGTTCTGTAGAAAACCTATCAAAATCACCATCAACGGGTGAACATAGGAAATAAGCATCAATATCTGCCATACATTTTGAATTATTGTTAACTTAAATTCTCGTCCAAATTTTGAGGATTTCTACAAAGCCAAAATTAGACTCGATTTTAATTAACTACATTATGGTAAAAATAGAACCAATGACTGGATAGTCTTGTAATAAGAATGGAGCCTCGGGTGGGATTTGAACCCACGACCTCGTCCTTACCAAGGACGCACTATACCCCTAAGCCACCGAGGCACCTTCATTGAGTGGGGGTGTGATGTGGTTCCCAAATACACAGAATCAATTATGAACCTTTCGGTCGGGTTTATAAATTCCAGCGCTCGTCTACCGGAAACTTCTCATTTATCCACATGAGGGTACTGTTATCGTGTACGATGCGGTATGACCTTGAAAGTGCTTTGCTGCTACCGAAAAGGAGGTTGTCTTCGTTGATCTCGATATTATCGAAGTCACGACGGGTCTCGATACCGCTGTTTCGGAGGATCTTGCCGATGGGGATATCTGCGCGCATGAGGTCCTGACGGATGTCTTCGGGCATTCTCTCAATAGGGGAAAGGGATAGAGCCCTGACAAAGGGTCTTGCACCTGCAAAAAGCGTCACAAGCCTGTAGTTCACATCAGACCCTACGGCAATGTCAAGAAGGGATGCGGTTTCCTCATCTGCCTTTATGAGATGCTGTGCCTCAGTGACCACAGAGACGTCCTTACGGGTCATTATCTCAAGAAGGAATGTTACAGACCCATCGGTACCTGCACATACCCTCAGGCACGTCGGTATGTCGAAGGACTTTAGTGCCTTAAGGAATTCCTTATTAACGAATGTCACAGCTGATCAATATCCCCTGGGATCAAAAGCCTTACTTGGATACTGCCTTTTTAGCCTGCTTAAGGCGTTCCTTAGCAGTATATCCTGTTGCCAGCTGAAGGAAATCCCTGAATCTCTTGTTCGTGTCAAGGATCATCTCGTCATCGCCGAGAGTAGCATCCGTAACAGTATTTACCACTACCTTCTTGCCGTCCATATAAACGGACAGTTCGGTCATCACGCCATAAGAAACTAAAAGCTTGTCACCCTCGCGTTTGATCTCGCTTGGGAAGCATTTTTCAATTTCTTCATAGATTCTTTCGATGTCCGGGGAAAAACCACGTTTTAATTTGTATTCCTGCATTGCTATCGTATTAGAGATAGCTATTAACACGAATAAATATTCCGGTATGGCAAGTCATTTGAGAAGCTTTTGGTTTTAGGCTACATTGATAAGATAAGTTACTTCTCAAGAAGCAGTTTTCCACCATCACCTAAGATCCTGACCTTTTGCACCTTCTCAAGTAACATCTCACCAAGCTTTCGAACCTCATCCCATTCCGGAGTTGGCTTATCATGTCCTTTGAACGGCAAGTCGAAATCAGGATTGCTCATGAACTGGTACAGCATGACCTCTGATGCATCCTCTATATCCGGCAGGATACGAGCTAGCGTTTCAGCATTGATAAACTCCGGAATTACCCTTATCCAGACCCTCAGCCATTTCTGTTTTGCAATATCCAGGGATTCGTGCAGTAAAGAGACGTATTTGATACTGCGCTCCTCCGAGAGGCCAGTAAGCTCCATGATCGCAGGAATATCATCAAGAGGTGCTTTGATCTCAATAACAAATCCCCTGACAAAAGGAAGTGCCTTCTCAAGTACATCCGGCTTCATGCCATTGGATTTGAGCAGTATACTTTTGCCGGCAGCGTGGAGTCCTTCGATAAGGGGAAGAAGCTCCTTCTGGAGCGTTGGTTCCGCACCACCCAGATAAACATCCTTACTTTCAGAGCTTTTTGCAAGATCCACAACATCCTCGATGGAATATTCCTTCTTGGGCTGGCGTATGTGTACACAATATGGGCATATCATATTGCATCCGGCAAATTCCACGCGTAACTGTCCCTTATTATCAGATAGGCCTATCAGTCTCATTGTGATTCATCCTGAATAATTCTAAAAAGATATCGTCATCTGAACATATAATACTTTTCTGCAATACCGGAGCAGGAAAGACATATCCATATATTTGATCGAAAAGTTCTTTAATTTCAGAAACCCGATCTATGGGGACCAGCGATTACTATATATGTAGAACGTGCCATCAGTTCTGTCATATAAAGGTGATCACAATGCCAAAAATGCTGACAATTGAAGACCTCGAAAAAAGGAAAGAGAATAAAGAGATAGAAGAGGAATTTGGAGAAGAGATCGAGGACCTTTTCGACCTGGTAATGCCTCCAGGAACACCATCATACATCATCTATGATATTGTAGAAGAATTTGGCCTGCAGCCAGTCGAAAGACAGATGACCGTTAATGTTGTAGAATCTGACAAAAGGGAAGTTATCGTTCTGAGAGGCAAGCTTGATGTCGTTAAAGAAGCAGAAGAATACTACTTCAAGGAAATGAAAGCATTCGTTGAATAATGCTGATATTTAAAAAAAGAGAACCTGTTAAATTGATCACAGGTTCATTCCACATTTTCTGACCATATATTTTGATTATATATCATCTGTTTCCATATCGATACCTGTAATGGCATCGGTGTTAAGATCAAAGACAACTGCCTTCCGGTCACCTGAATAAATATCCACTTTTTGAGAATCGTTGATCTCACCGACCACAGCCGCAGCAATTCCAACATCTTCAAATATCCGGATACACTCATCACAGTTCTCCGGTTTTGCAGTTAAAATATAGCCGGTTGCAGGATAGATTTTAAGCCACTGCTCCAGCTCAAGGCCTTCTGGCATAGGGATCTTTGTAACATCCACAGATGCGCCAACTTTGCTGGTCTCACATAGCATTCCAAGCGTTCCCACGGTTCCCGGATTGCTGATATCCTTTCCTGCTGTCAGCAACTTCTTCTCAGCGAGAGTCTGCATCACAAGGAAACGGTCGCGAACGGTTTGTGCATCCTTAAAAGAGGTAGTATCCCAGCTGTAAGGGGAATTTTTGCCCACACGGCCGTCCATATCATAGGCAGCTATTACTGCATCACCCGGCTTTGCCATGTCGCTTCTGACAATGCAGTCCTTCTTTGCAACACCAATAATAGCAACACCAAGTGAATTATAAGGAGTATCAGGATGAACATGCCCTCCAACCATGGGGACACCGAACTTCTTTACCCCATCCTTGATACCACGCATCATCTCTTTGCATGCTTCAGAATCACAGGAGGACATGACATTGACCATCGCAACAGGTCTTCCACCCATTGCGGAGATGTCATTAACATTTACAACAACGGAAGTATATCCTGTCCACCAGGGACTTTCAAGTGCGATCTTGCCCCAGATGGCATCGGCAGCAAATAGTATGACTTCATCGCCACCAGTATCGAGTACCGCTGCATCATCGCCAAAATCCACGATGGTCTCACCGTATTCACTGCGCACGTCCTCGAACATATTGACAATGTCAGCTATAGGTTTCTTGCGGGTCACACCTTCAAAGTTTCGAAGGTTTGCAGCCAGTTGTTCAATATCCAAGTATACCCTTCCCTTATGTTGTTCAGGCAGAACAGAAGAAGATCATTCTTCATGTTCCATCTTTTTTATAGACTCCATTTTGATAACGTTCCTGCGCTCCTCGCTCATCTGAGACAGGTCCTTGCCAAGAAGACCATATGCATCAGACCTGCACTGGCGGCAGTGGCGCATCTGTTGTACATAAGGCTCACAGAGAGCCTGTACTTCCTTGCGTTCTTGATCAGAAGGTGGCTCCATGTCTGCAAACTTTGCCTGACAGATAAGAGGCATTATGTTCATGATAAAGACGCCAAGTTCGCGTACTTTCTTTGCAACCTCTAAAATATGATCCTTGTTGATCTCCGGAATAAGTACCGTATTGATCTTGACAACAAGTCCGGCTTCAACTGCCATCTTTATGCCTTCAAGCTGATTCTTGATCAGGATCTCTGCAGCTTCCACCCCTGTGTAGGACTTGCCTTTGTAAGCTATATGGTCCACGATCTTTGCCTGTATCTCAGGATCAATGGCGTTAAGCGTTACAGTCAGTGTGCTGACACCCGCCCTTAGAAGATCATCCATCTTATCCGGAAGTGCCAATCCGTTTGTACTAAGACAAAGAGTTACATCAGGGAATTCGTCCTTGATGAGTTCAAGGGTCTCAAAGGTCTCATCATTGGCAAGAGGATCACCAGGACCTGCTACTGCAACTACCTTGATGAAAGGATAATCCTTGAGAACAAGCCTTGTCTTTTCTAGTGCTTCCTGAGGGGTCAGTACTTCACTTGTCACACCAGGACGGCTCTCATTTACACAATCGAACTTGCGATCACAATAATTGCACTGGATGTTGCATTTTGGAGCTACAGCCAGGTGAATGCGGCCATATTTGTGCTGTGCGTCTTTATTATAACAAGGATGTTCTGAGATCTTTCTCATAACATCAAGATCAACACCATTTTCATCGTGACATTCGTCAGGGATTTTATCAGTATCAGGCAAAGTTTGTCCTCCAGCATTAATAAAATGAAGTCTGCAATTCAATTAGAACGGTTATAGATATAGGTTGTGGAAAGATCACTCCAAACCATTCAGTTCACACCACTTACCATGACCTTCCCAGACCTTTACAGAAAGCGGATAACCCAGCTTTTCAGACAGGTCTGCATGAATATGCTCACACATATTCTCTGCACTTGGGAATGGGAGAATATCATTAAGGAGCTTGTGGTCATAGTTCTTCAGGACTTCACGCACGGTCTTCTTGATCTCATAGAAATCCATGACCATTCCGTTTTCCTTTTTCTCGCCCTCGAGAACTATCTCTATTTTATAAGTGTGACCATGGACAATGCCACAGGTCTCATGTTCAGGCAAATAATGTGCACTATCGATGTATTCTATTATTCCAAGTCTCATTTTTGTCATTATAAACAACCCCACATCTTATGTGTTTGAGGAATTATCAAAGTATCTATTGAATCAAGCAGATCCTTTTGTAACTTAAGCATAACATCAATTTCAGGAGCAAGATGTTTCTGTGTCACCGGTTGAAGTACCACACAGGAAACATATCCTGAAATAGCATCTACGATCCCCAGTACGTCATCAGATACCGTGTCCTTTGTGATGACCAGTTTGCAAAAGCATTCCCTTTCCTTCGTGTTGCGAAGCATGTGAAAACATTCTATGGTCCTTTCAAGATGAGCTGCAAAATCCTCTCCCTCGAACTCATTAATAAGCTTCACATCCCCTGACACATAGGAGACCTTGTCCTTGATCTTCTTTGCCATATGTGGAAGCGTCATATTAGATTCAAGGTACAGAGGCCTTGACACATCCAGCTCTGCAATAAAATCGGCCTCAAGAAGAGGTTCTCCGCCTGTGAGGGATATGGAATGAACATTCTCATAGCTATCCAGCAGCTCACTGACATCCCTCACGCTAAGAGGATTTGGCATGTCTTGGAATACGTTTGTCCCGGGAACTTTTTCAAATTTGCAGACGGTAGGTGTCTCAACATTTGTGTCACAGTATGAACAATTGAGATTACAGCCAACGAATCTTACGAAAGCCTGCCTCACGCCCACATGAGGACCTTCCCCCTGAACAGAGCAAAATATCTCACTGACCGGCACCTGCATCATACCACATCCAATGGCCGGGATTTGCGAAGGTCTTTTTCGATATCATCGATCTCAGATGCATATTTGTTAGATATAGCTCCAAGAAGTCCTACCGCTTTCACCTCATCGATACCAATATCCGCCAGGTTGCCATAAAAATCATGGGACACATTGATCCCGAAATGGATCTTCTGGGATACTGCAGAAGTACTTGCAATAGAGATCGTCAGTTTTTTGCCATCTGCAAAAAGGTCATCTCCCTGCCTTGTGGTCACTACACCATTCTCCAGAAGCACCTCTGCCACAATTGCAGTGAACAGTCGCTGTCGTGCATAGACGAGCTTAAGGTCAGTGGAATCAAAGTGTTCTATAAGAAAATGAAGCATGTCAGGAGAATAGATCAAATCTCCCATCCGCTTGTCCTCAAGATCGATCATATGTTCGAGCTTCACATCACAGCCACCTCTGAAAGCAACAATGGAATCCTGCTGGATACCCTTCAGGTTGTATGCCCACAAAGAGGAGATCTGACTTCCGTCATAATCCAATATTTCATCAAGAATTATACATTCCATAATAAGCACCTTCGAATCTTTAAATATCCAGTCCCAATCTAACCATAAGAGGATCCTTTAAGCCAGCCTCATGGAAACCACGCGCACGTCTTACACAGCTTTCACATACTCCGCATGGCTTATCTCCACCGTGATAACAACTCCAGCTCCACTCAAGTGGTGCCTTTGCATCCATTGCCTCATGCACTATAGTTGCCTTGTCCATATCAATTAGAGGTGCAAGAACTTTTACACCATTTGCAGTTGAGTAAGAGAAACACCCATCTGTTGCATTAACGAACTCTTTAGAATTATCAGGGAAGGTCTTTGCCTCCTCCCCATTGAATCCTGCAATAACATGATCGCAATCATAGCTTTCAGCAAAGCTTGCTGCAATGTTCAAAAAAACACCATTCCTGTTAGGAACCCATACACTCTTTGCAGAGTCTTCAGTGATGCTACCATTATCCCCGGAGAGATCCTCGACCGATAGCTCAGGAACATCCACATCCTCGTTTACAAGAGATGTATTCGTTATGTCCTGTAACCAATCCAGGCGGATGATCCTGTGCTCTATCCCATAATGCTCACAAATAATTATTGAATGATCGATCTCCCTCCGGACAGAGCGCTGACCATAATCGAACGTCAGTGCCAGAACCACATCAGAAGTCTTTTTTGCAATTGCAAGAGCAGCGATAGAATCCAGTCCACTGCTTAATAATGATATCGATCTCATAAAGAAACTCCAACTAAGCATAAGTATTACACCAGTAATACTCCAGTATTATTTAAAACTGCCGAATACTGAAGATCAAAATAAAAAGATAATACTAAAAGTAATTAAGATCGAAGTAAAAATTCCTATTTTAAAAAAATAAAGATTGGAAGCTAATCAGACTGATGCCGTTTGACTATTACCGCCTGAAGAACTTCCACCTGCAGATTCAAGACACTGTATAGTACAGTACATTTGCTTTTTCACATGAGTATCATACACAATGATCTCGCTTCCACAGTTATCACAATATACTTTTACAAGTTCCATTTGTACCACCACGGTTTATTTTTTCTTTGTAAAAGGAACATTAGTCCCAGAGTACTAAGTACTGGATGCAATTCTCGGGAATTCAGGAATTAACTGAGCATCTTCTGGTGATATACCTCCACATATTCAACCAGAAATTTTGCATCAGTGCCATTCCCATTTGTTGCGGTCAGGGATACATTGTAAACTCCAGAATTCTCGTAAACGAATACGAGCATGAAACGTTTGAATCCTTACCACCACCATTTATACCCAATTAAGATATTGGTTGGATTTGTATATAAATATATCTATAGAGAAGTGTATGCTCATAATAATGAGGTGATTTAAAGAGAGAAAAATGAGAAAAAAACAAAAAATAGATAGAACAGGAATAAAATGAAACCTGCTCTTTAACGATATAGGATCGATATTCAAAGTTAAATAAGCTCAACCATTGCTGTACAATGTACCGTTGTTATACATCTCCAGAACATTTTTAAGCTCCTCTCCGGAATCGTTCCATGCATCTTCAACCCCAGAACCAGTAGTACCTAATGGATAGGATTCCATCCATGCATCAGCAGCAGCGATGAAATCAACTGATTCACCATCTATTACATGAGGATAGTACGGACTACCGGCCATTACATTAAGTTTAGCTGCTACCAACTGGACAAACATAATGTATGGCTTACCTTCATTTGATCCCATGATATCGATAGCATCAGACTTGGTGTAAGTTTCGTTCCCGATGGTTATTTCTTCAACTGGCCAATCATCAGGATTATTCTTCCAATATCCTTGGCCCTTGAGCATCTCCACAAGCTCTTCATTAGTTATACCGAAGTAGTAACTTGGATCCTCATCTGTTGCCAGGAACTCTCCATAAGAGCCGGTCACATTTCCAATATTGCAGTACTGACCCACAATAACCGTACCACTGGCATTGTAAACCCAAACCTCACCGGGTTCGAAGTAGTTATCACCATCACCACCACGCAAGTATAATTCCGGACTGACACTGCTATCATTATCCTGCACATTTATGACGAGGTTCACATTTCCTGTGTTGGTAACATTGTAGGTCCATTCAACCGGGTAACCAACTAGAAGATATGGTCCTATAGGTTCATCAGCATCATAACCATCAGTGAACTTCTCAATGTCGATGGATGCATTTACACCGAAGTAGTGGCTAAGGTCTTCATCGTAGACTTTCTCATCTTCATAATATGCAGTGACATTGCCAAGGTTCACGTACTGACCGGCAATAGCAATATCGGATGCATTATAGACCCAGACCTCACCAGGTTCGAAGACACCATCGCCGTCATCACCGCTGATCAGACCACCGACTGAAGTACGGTTATCGAGTACGACAGGATCGGTAAGATTCACATTGCCGGTGTTATTGACATAATAGGTCCATTCAACAGGAGAACCTACAAGAAGATCAAGACCGGGAGCAGTATCATTGTCATGACCATTGGTATGCTTCTCAAGTTCAATGGAAGGGGAAGTTTCGAAGACAGACTCAGTAACACCGAAGTAGTGGCTAAGGTCTTCATCGTAGACTTTCTCGTCTTCATAATATGCAGTGACATTGCCAAGGTTCACGTACTGACCGGCAGTAGCAACATCGGATGCATTATAGACCCAGACCTCACCGGGTTCGAAGACACCATCGCCGTCATCACCGCTGATCAGACCACTGACTGAAGTACGGTTATCAAGCACAACAGGATCTGTAAGATTTACATTACCGGTGTTGTTGACATAATAGGTCCATTCAACAGGAGAACCTACAAGAAGATCAAGACCGGGAGCAGTATCATTGTCATGACCATTGGTATGCTTCTCAAGGTCAATGGAAGGAGAAGCTTTGAAGACAGGCTCAGTAACACCGAAGTAGTGGCTAAGGTCTTCATCGTAGACTTTCTCATCTTCATAATAAGCAGTGACATTGCCAAGGTTCACGTACTGACCGGCAGTAGCAAAACCGGATGCATTATAGACCCAGACCTCACCGGGTTCGAAGACACCATCACCGTCATCACCGCTGATCAGACCACCGACTGAAGTACGGTTATCAAGCACAACAGGATCTGTAAGATTTACATTACCGGTGTTGTTGACATAATAGGTCCATTCAACAGGAGAACCTACAAGAAGATCAAGACCGGGAGCAGTATCATTGTCATAACCATTGGTATGCTTCTCAAGGTCAATGGAAGGGGAAGCTTTGAAGACAGGCTCAGTAACACCGAAGTAGTGGCTAAGGTCTTCATCATATACCATCATGACCCCATGGTAAGCTGTCACACTGCCAATGTTAGTATACTGACCCTCTTCAGCTACGCCGCTGGCATTGTAGATCCAAACTTCACTCGAATCCAGGATCTCATTTTCGTTAGCATCACCACTGAGATACACAGGATTGACACTGCTATCATTATCTGCAACAGCGATATCCTGAAGGGGCAAGTCGCCTGTGTTGGTGACATTATAGGTCCATTCAACAGGAGAACCTACAATAACTTCAGGGCCAGGAGCATTGTCGCCATCATAGCCATTGGTATGCTTCTCAATATCGATAGAGATCTTATCATCGTCAGGACCAATAGTCGTACCACCACCGCTTCCACTTGATCTTGTAACTCCAACACCTTTATCCTTGGAAATTACAAAAGCATCCTCCCATTCAGAGAAAGTGCTATCATGTCGATCATCTGTAGGATTGGGGGCAAGCCCCGGCGAATTAGTTGAAATGCTAGTGAGACCACTCATTAGCAACGTGATGAAGAGTAGAAGACCTAATGGTTTGATTATTGGATGCATACCGAACCGCCACCGTTTATATTATTGTATATTAGTGGAGGTATAAAATACATTAGTATATAAATATATCTATGCCATAGTGTATAATTATTATCATTATTATGAGAAAACGTACTTGAAATAATAGCCATATCCGAGCAAACCACACGCAGTAACAATGAACTCAAATGAAGAACAGATTATGGAACATTAGCTCACAAGATCAAGATCCAAATAAATATTGAAAAACAAAAAAGATAGAAAAATCCACAAGTGAATTCCATGTCATTTTAAAGCTGAAAGGTCTTATTGAATGAGACGCGGCAAAATATCCTGCCATCAGAACATAGGAAGCTTTTTACCTACACTTTTGCCCTTTGCTGTATGATAGACAAGAAGTGCAGTTGCAACATCCTGTATCGCAAGACCCGTAGAATCAAATATCGTTATCTCCGAATTATCCAACCTTCCGGGTTTTAGCCCTGCGATAACTTCACCAAGTTCACAGCAGATATCTTCGACCCCAATAACTCCACTTGACAAAGGAACATTAACCTCACCTGAGTGTGATGCCTGAGCCATGTCATCCACAACTACCCTGGAACATACTAATATAGACGGTTCAAGTTCCTCCTTACCTGCAGCATCAGCACCAATTGCATTTATGTGAGTACCTGGTTTGATCCACTCACTCCTCACAATAGGTTCCCTTACAGGAGTTACAGTAACAAGAATATCGCAATCACATACATCCTCTATTGATGAACACACAGTAATGCTACAGCCTGCTTTACCCTCCATCTCCAGTTTAAACTGTTCACCACGAGTCCTATGTGCACTATAGACCTTGATCTCCTCAAGATCGAAAACGTTAGCAATAGCAAGCAATTGCGTTCTCGCCTGATTACCTGACCCCACGATCCCCAGGACACGGGATTCCGGACGTGCGAGATATTTTGCTGCAATACCACCTGCTGCACCTGTTCTGATATCTGTCAGGTAGGTAGCATCCATAACAGCAAGCGGAGCCCCTGTTGCTGTGGAATTCAGGATGAAAAGCGCCATAACGGTAGGCAGACCTTTCTCCCGATTATCCGGATGGACATTCACGATCTTCACACCTGCCACATCCTGCTCTTCAAGATATGCAGGCATCGTACGCAGGTCACCATTGTGGCTTTCAAAATACAGATAGGACTTTGGAGGCATCTGAACTTTCTTCCTGCCATGCTGTTCAAATGCTTTCTCAACAGCATCCATTGCATCAGGAATATTAAGCAATGACCTTACATCGTTCTGGTCCAGCCATAGAACATCCAAGATTTATCACCCATTAATAGATGGATAATGGGCCGTATAAACTTTCTGGATTACTTTAGCAGATCCAATTATATTTTGCGATATCTTGATGTACTTTTAATATCAGTTATTTATAATGAAAAAGATAGGGATCATTGTAACAGATCCTGATGATCCGACAGCTATTGCCTTTGGAAAAGCTTGCCAGAGGAACAAGGTTAGCCATCAGATCATGGATCTTAAGAAAGCAGAAGTATCAACCGGAGGTCGAACTGAGTGGCATATAGGAAAAATAGATCCACTGCAATTCGATGCCATCATTGTCAGGGACGTCGGTGCCGGAGCGTTCGAGGGAGTGTCTTTCCGCTTTGACATCCTCAGACAGCTCGAAGAAGAAGGGATCCTTGTTGTCAATTCACCCTCTGCAATCCAAAATGCTGCTAACAAATATTATGCATCCTGCCTGCTGTCCGGCAAAGGGTTACCCATCCCAAAAACAAAGGTAGTCCAGGATCCTGAAAGTGCAATAGAAGTGCTCGAAGAAATGAAGGATGCGGTTATTAAACCTGTTTTTGGATATAAGGGGATGGGAATCCACAGAATAAAGAACGGCACACTTATCCCTGGTAATGGAACAGACCAGAAAAAACTTGTTCCGGAAAAGATCGGCCAACTTATGGAACAGAGAGGGATGTTATACATTCAGGAATTTATCGAGAATCCGGGCAGGGATATCCGGGCATTTGTTGTTAATGGAAAGCTCATCGGTGCAATATACAGGACTGCACCGGAAGGATCATGGATCAACAACCTAAGTCAGGGCGGATCTGTATCCCAATGTAAATTGTCTGCGGAGCAGGAAGATATCTGCATAAAAGCTGCCGGATCCATCGGGGCTTTCTTTGCAGGAGTTGATCTTGTAGAAAAGAGAGATACAAGTGGCAATAAAGCAGACGAGAGTCTCATATTAGAGGTAAATGGTACACCATCGGTGGCAGGGATATATAAGGCATGGGGAATTAATGCTGCTGATGATATCATAAGGGATGTTATCAAAGAGATATAACATAATAATTCATATTCATCGGGGAACTTTCAAATGGCAGAATATAAACAGTGTATTGTGATCAGGGATGACCTGAAGCTCTCAAAAGGGAAACTTGCAGTACAGGTCGCCCACGCTGCGGTATCAGCTGCGGAATGGGCTGACCGGTCTGACCTTGAAAAATGGAAAGAGGGAGGACAGAAGAAAGTGGTATTAAGGGCAGAGAAACTTCAGGACCTTTTTGAACTTAAGGAAAAAGCAAGACGTGAAGGACTATCTACAGCATTGATCACCGATGCAGGTCTTACCGAGATAGCACCTGGAACGATCACCGTCCTGGGGATCGGGCCGGCAAAAGCGGAAGCTATTGACAAGATCACAGGTTCCTTGAAATTGTTATAACTTTTATGAGGCAAAGCAATGGTATGTCGTCACTGCCTGTTAATAACCATAATATATTTCCTGATAGTGGTTTCGATCGGAGCATTTGCCATATCCAACATTCCAATTGATTCCCAGGACATACAAGAGCTGCCCATATACAACTATTTAGCAGCCGACAGGGGCAATTTTGTCATCGATGCCGAAGAACTTACAGTTCCAAAGGTCGTTTATGAGAAAGCTGACCGTATCGAAGACAAACCTCGTGCCACCTCGACCAGTTCCCCGGCATTAGAGATCGCTACTTCATACTACTACACTAATTTCTATGAGAACAGTCCCGCAACAATAGAACTCATTGTTGAGAACAGGGCAGACACACCCATCTTCGTTTATAGCTATGGCGTCGAATTGTCTGATGAAAAATATAAGGGACAGGAAACAGGACATACCATAGAACCCGGTGAAAAAGAAAAGATCGGATTTATCTGTATCGATATTCCTGCAAATGTCGAATCCATGGACATAAAACTGGGATTCGGGATACTTGCAAAAACGAGCTCTGGCCAATGGTATGATTATGGATTACAGTTTTTGGAAGAGATAAGTCTTGAAGTAATGCCCATAGTGAATGAAACCACTATAGAGTACATATCTAACAAAGAACCGCTATTCACGATCACAAATGACAAGGTGGACCCAAGAAGTGAAGATGTGCGTGCACTTGCCGCCTCCGGCGCAATGGTATATCCCGGAGAGTACAACATATACCAGGTATGTTCACTTTTCGACCATGTGAAGAGCGAGATCAAATACATGAGCGACCCCAGAGGAGATGATTATTGGGCCACGCCTGATGAAACACTGAAAGTCTATGCCGGTGACTGTGACGATTCGGCCATCCTGCTTTCTTCTCTTATAGAAGCTATTGGCGGAAGTACCAGAATGTACTTTACCGACACTCATGCCTTTACAACCGTATACATAGGAAAAGATGATGAAGCAAGGGATAACATTGATGCAGTAAAAAAATACTACGAATGTGTTCCCGTGTATTATGCAACCGATGAATATGGATCATGGCTGATACTGGACACAACATCCGGCCTTTATGCAGGAGACCTTCCAGCCGGAGCAATGCCAACAGATGATGCATGGGTCTTTACGAATACAGAAACAGTTAATATAATAGATATTATTCCTGACTGAAGGAGAAAAACATGTACAAAGTCCCACCTGTAGAAGAACAGATAGGAATAGAACTTTACAGCAGCATTACCCCCGGCATAGGAGGAGCACTTCGAAGACAGATAGAGGACTTCGGAGTCATTGAGATCACAAATAGGGAAGAGGGAGATGAAGGAAAATACCTCATTGCCGAGCTTACCAAACACAATTGGGAAACACACCATCTGATAAGGGATATTTCAAGAATACTGGGGATCAGCCAGAAACGTATTGGTTTTGCAGGCACCAAGGATAAAAGAGCCGTTACAACGCAAAAGATAAGTTTTTATGATGTTACTGAGGAAAAGGTCGAAAAGATAAATCTCAAGGATGTTGAACTAAAGATCCTCGGAAGATCTAACAGGAGTGTAGAGCTTGGGGATCTTACAGGAAACGAGTTCGTGATAACTGTAAGGGAAATCGATCTTGAGAAGGCTGAGCTGGAAAGCAGAATGCAACAGACCACAGAATCCATAAAGGAACAGGGAGGAGTCCCTAACTTCTTTGGGATCCAGCGTTTCGGAGCATTCCGTCCCATCACTCATGTTGTCGGCGAATCCATCGTAAGAGGAGATATCGAAAAAGCAGCTATCGACTATATAGCAGCTGCCTATCCCGATGAGCCGGAAGAGACAAGAGAACTACGTGAAATGGTCTTTACCAAACGGGATTATGTAGAAGGATTGAAAGGTTACCCATTACAATTGAGATATGAGCGTGCTATGATGCATCATCTGGTCTCCAATCCGGAGGATTTTGCCGGAGCTATTGAGACCTTACCAATGAACATCATGAAAATGTTCGTTCATGCATACCAGTCATACATCTACAATACCATTATTTGCCAGCGTATAAAGAAGGGATTGCCACTTAACATGGCTGTCGTAGGAGATATTGTCTGCTTTAAGAACAAGTCAGGTCTTCCTGACAATTCCCGTATTGAAAGGGTCACCGAGGATAACATCGATGGCATGAACAATCTTGTAAAGAGGAAAAGAGCATTCGTGACAGCGCCTTTGATCGGTTATGACACGGAAATTGCATTAGGAATTCCAGGAGAGATCGAAAGAGATGTACTGGAAAAGCTGGATGTGCCTCTTGAAGGGTTTAAAGTGCCTGCCATGGAGAAGATGGGATCAAAAGGTCTTCGACGCGAGATCTTACTTGGAGTGGAACCGAAATATAGCATCAGTGAAGACGAACTGAACGCTGGAAAATATAGTGTTAAACTTGATTTTAGCCTTCCAAAGGGAAGCTACGCCACAACTGTTCTGAGAGAATACATGAAAGTGGAACCTTCAAGAATGAGCTGACCGGCAAAGATACAAAATAAGATCTAAAATCAGACCTTAAATAAGATCAGAGATCGGATCTGAAATACGCATAAGTCCAAGTATAAATATAAAAGCAAAAGTAAAAGAAAAAGGAATGATCTTTTGATCAGTCCTTTCTTTCCTTGCTCTTTTTAAGCATTGCATCCATAAATGCCTTGAACGGCGGGGATGGCCTTCCGGGTCTTGATCTGAATTCCGGATGGAACTGGGATGCAAAATAGAAATCATTTGCAGGAACCTCTGCGATCTCCATCCTGTTCTTGTTCTTCCCGGAGAAGATCATACCAGCTTCCTCAATACGATCAACATAGTTCGGATTTACCTCATACCTGTGCCTGTGACGCTCGATAATGGTACTTTCACCATAGATATTCTCTGCAAGTGAACCTTCCTTGAGGGTAGCTTCATAGTCACCAAGACGCATTGTTGCACCCATATCAACCACATTTTCCTGCTCAGGAAGCAGGTCTATAACCGGATAAGGCGTAGCTTCATTAAATTCGCTACTGTTTGCACCTTCAAGTCCAACTACATTCCTTGCAAACTCGATCACTGCAAGCTGCATACCAAGACAGAGTCCAAGGTAAGGTATATTGTTCTCCCTTGCAAATTTGATAGAGAGGATCTTGCCCTCAGTACCACGTTCCCCGAATCCGCCCGGAACAAGTATTCCATCAAAACCAACCAGATCTTCAACAGCTTTCGGATCATCATCAAAGGCTTCTGCGTCGAACCATGTTATATCGAACTTGCAACCAGACCCAATAGCACCGTGTTTAAGAGATTCCACAATACTAATGTAGGAATCTTCAAGGTGGGTGTATTTTCCGACAATTGCAACCTTAACCTTACCGGTTGAGTTGTTCATCCTCTGAACCATCTCTTCCCACTTTGTATCTCCCAGAGTGGATTTAAGATCAAGTTTCTTTAAAAGGAAATTACTGAGACCTTCCCTCTCCAGCTGGAGCGGAACCTCATAGATGTCAGCAGAATCGTGGGCACTGATGACCGCTTCCACCGGAACATCACAGAAAAGAGCGATCTTGGAACGGGTGCCTTCCATAAGTGCAGTTTTACATCTTGCAACGATCACATGCGGAGTTAGACCCAATTCCCTTAGCTCTTTAACAGAATGCTGTGTAGGTTTTGTTTTCTGGTCACCCTGTGAATCCATAGGTACCAGGGTCACATGAAGGAATGCAATGTCCTCAGGAGACTCTTCCCTGTACATTTGCCTCAATGCTTCAAGGAATGGCATGCTCTCGATATCACCAACAGTACCTCCAACCTCAATGAGACAGACATCTGCACCACTCTTTGCTGCTATCCTGCGTATGCGGTCCTTTATCTCATTGGTTATGTGAGGAATGATCTGTACGGTCTTACCAAGATACTCTCCTCTGCGCTCTTTGTTTATGACTGCCTCATAGATCTTACCGGTTGTCAGGTTGTGATCCCTTGTAAGTTCAGTATCAAGGAAACGTTCATAATTTCCAAGGTCAAGATCAACTTCGCCGCCGTCTTTCAGAACATAGACCTCGCCGTGCTGATAAGGACTCATGGTACCTGCATCAATATTGATGTAAGGGTCGATCTTTATGGCCGTAACATTGTAACCTTTATTTTTTAGATTTCTGCCGACAGATGCTGTGGTGATCCCTTTCCCCAGACCACTCATAACTCCACCGGTGACGATGATATATTTCATGTGGATTCAACTACCTCATTTATTTTTAAATATTGGAAGCCTCGTTAACAGGTAAGCAATTAAAGATGTGAATACTATGGTAAAAGCTAATGCTGTATAAAAGTCGACCTCAAGTCCAATTTCCATATTGTTGCCTGATACCAGGCGTACAGCTATATAGATCAGAGCTAAAATAATTAATAATGCCGAAAATAATACAAAATTCCGTGCGTCAAATACCTGAATAAAAGACTCGGAAATTCCCGGAAATATATCTGACAAGTGCTTTCTTGTATCGGATCTTTTATTTCTGGCCATGACCGGAGCAGGTGATGACAAACTTTCATCTATATCGACCAGAGCAGGAACATTGCCAGTGTCCGACATTCCGATATTTACAGTGAAACTTTCTGTTTTTGAACCATACCCCACCGTTACAAAGATCTTACCTTTGTTCAAAATGCGCCCGTCAAAAGGAATGCGTGCAATGACAGGTATATATTCCTCATGTGAGACATAGGGATTATCCTCCAGAAATGTAAGGTTATCCTGAAGTCCGTCGCTGGCAGATAAATGTACATGGGTCGGTGAACCGTAATTTATGATCACTATCTCAAAACTGTGCTCTCCACCGGGAGATAAGGGTATATCCACTATATCTGATTCAAATTCAATGGAATTTACACCAAGACGGTTTATGTGTACCTGTTGCAAGTGTACTCAACCTCGTTTATTAGATAATTCCTTTTTTAGATCATTCCCTCAGCTCAGGAGGGAGCATGTTAGGGATACCATCCTCAATAGGGAAATACTCGTTACATTTCGAACAATAGAGTGTTCCAGAGATGATTTCCTTTTCGTCTTCTTTTGAGATATTCAGGACAAGATCACCTTTGCATATAGGACATGCCAAAATATCCATGAGATCTTTCTTCATTTACTATCACCAGACAAAAAAGCATTACAATTCATATCAAGGTTTTGGTTTTTTACAAAAATATGATCCCTTCATTCAAATAGATTAATCTACCAGTTATTCTCATTATAGGATTATGTTCGATCTGCTTATAAGGGTGCTTGATTTTGCATTCCCTATAATAATTACTATATTTATAGGACTTTTTGGAACCGGCTTCCTTATTGAGATGGGACTTATGCAAAAGTTCTCACGGTTCACAGAACCTCTTTTCAAGCATACACACCTCCCACAATCCTGCGCATCTGCGTTCCTTGTATCACTGGGATCGACCGTCGCAGCGAATAGCATGGTTGTGAAGATCAAGGACGAAGGATGCCTTGATGAGCGTGAAACAATGCTTTGTGCGATCCTGAACAGCACGCCTGCGTACATAAGGGAGATATTGACCTACCAGATACCTATCGTGCTTCCTGCACTTGGTCCCGTGGTAGGCGGTTTTTATGTTATGGTCTTCATACTAAGTGCCTTCGTGAAGGTCTCTGTCGTTATCATCCTGAGCAGGATCTGGTTCAGGGAGCACGATTGTGCAGTTCCTAAGCCTGAAAAAGCAGAACGCCCACATGTAAAGGATGCTATTGGAAAAGCATTCAAAAAACAGAAACGCCTCTTTACAAAGATAGCTGTCATTTACCTGACAATGACAACACTTGTCTTTGCTTTAAGGGAAAGAGGTCTCTTTGAGATGTTCAGCGTCCTCCCACTTGCCGATATCTTTGGCATACCGCCGGAGAGCATAATCCCCCTTACAACATATGTTGCAAGTCCTATCCTCGGAGTATCACTGCTTGGACCTATGATAAGTGATGGAGGAATATCCCACCTGCAGGCAATGATAGTGCTTATGCTCGGAAGCATGTTCATGCTACCCATATTCAGTGTCAGGGCAATAATTCCACGTTACGTATCGATTTTCGGACCAAAGATCGGATTGAGGATAGTGGCATTTTCGACCGGAATGAGCATGCTTGTAAGATTCATACTTTTGATCGTATTGTTATCCATAGCAAGAATATGAGTTATGGATAAGAAAAGTTGATCAAAAAGAGAAAACGAACACAAAAATAATAAAACCAGTACAAAAAAGAAGAAAGAAAGGTCAGTTAAACTGACCTTTAGTGATGTTCACCTAACAGTTCATCCTTATTTTCATAAGCTTCACTGCTTTGCTCAAGGCATTTCATGCAGATCTTTTTCCTCTCGATCTCATAACCTCTTGAGAAGGAGGGGATGTTTATCTCAACATCCTGCAACTGCCCTTCTGTGCCGCAAAGGTCGCATTTTCCAAATGTCCCTACAGCTTTGCTTTCGGTAGCGTCGTCAAATGCCTTTTTGGCATTCTCAAGACAGCCTCCACAAAGACCTTTCCATACACCTTCAGGATAGGAGTTCTCGAACTTTGGTGCGAAAACCTTTACCGGGCATACGGTTGGAATTGCTACTCCGCAAAGATCACAATCTGCCATTTTAAATTCCTCCTGGGATCAAAACTTTTGCGGCTTCCATTGCCATGTTCACAAATGGTTCCGGCCAGATACCTATTGCCAGTACACCTACAACAGCAAGGAGAAGTGCAACTACATATGGCGCAGGTTCTGATACCTTGTCACCCTCTGCCGGCATAGCATACATGTATCTGACAACTCTTGCGTAGTAGTACAGTGAAAGTGCGCTGTTAAGGATAGCGATCACTGCAAGCCAGACAAGACCGGATTCAATGGTTGATGAGAACAATACAAATTTGCTCATGAAACCTGCTGTTGGTGGGATACCGGCCAGTGCCATTACAAAGATGGTCAGGCAGAGTGCAGTTATAGGCATCCTCTTGCCAAGACCCTTGAAGCTGTCAAGATGATCAGCTTTCAGTATATCCTTGTTCTCCGATGTTGCCATGTAAACCACAGCAGCTGTTGCAATAAAAGCTCCTGCTTTCATGAAGCCGTGTGAGAGCGCATAGAGTATACCACCGGTCAATGCCATTGGGGTCATGACCACAAATGCAATTGAAATGTATCCTGCCTGAGCAAGGGATGAGTATGCAAGCATGCGCTTTACACTGGTCTGGGACAAAGCCACGATGTTACCGTAGGTCATTGTGATAACTGCAAGGATAGCAAATGCCATCTGCCAGTCTGCCTGAAGGGCGATCAGACCTGTGATAAAGACCTTGAAAGCTGCAACAAAACCCATCTTCTTGGAACCAGCTGCCAGAAGTGCAGATACCAAGGAAGGTGCACCCTGATATGTATCAGGTGCCCACATGTGGAATGGTACAAGAGCGATCTTGAAACCAAAACCTGCGATGAGCAGCACCAGGGAAAGGATTCCCATTGGACTGCTTGCCAGAAGACCGATGTTCTGGGCAACTTCAGGAATGTTAGTTGTTCCTGTTGCACCGTAAACATATCCGATACCGAGCAGCAGCAGAGCAGCTGAAAGGGATCCGATCATGAAGTACTTCATTGCGGCTTCGGTTGATGCAGGGTTCTTCTTCTCGAAACCTGCAAGAGCGTATGTTGCAAGACTTGCGAGTTCGAATGCTACGAAGAGAACCATGAGATCATTTGCTGATGCTACCATCATCATACCGATGGTTGCGAAGAGCATGAGTACATAGTACTCATCAGCATGGTCGTTGCCATCAGTGTATTTAATGGATGCTATGGACACAAGTGTCGCAACGGTAAGGAACACGAGCTTGAAGAACTGTGATAGTGCATCAATGCTCAGTGAGTTCGAGAACATGACCGCAGTGGTGCCAAAGCTGTTGAGTGTCAGCGCAAAGGCAATTAGACAGCCAAGTGTTGCTATGTATCCGAGTATTTTCTTAGAGTGAGCTGAAAGGAATAATCCTAACAGCAATACAGTAAGTCCTGTTACCAGGAGCGTTATTTCAGGTGCGAGTAACATTAGGTTTACCATAATCTCACACCCCCATTACAGCCATAAGGCTGACGATCTTTTCTGAATTCGTTATCATCATATCCAGCACCGGACTTGGGTTTATTCCAAAGTACAGTACAAGCAGGGCGATTATTCCCATGGACAGTGTCTGGTAGGACGAAATGTCCACGATCTCACCAAGCTTCTCATTGAAAGTACCAAACATTGCCCTTTGCAATGCCCAGAGGTGATATGCTGCTGTGATCACGATAGCCAGCAGTGCAATGATCACATAGATCGGCACATTAATGAAACTGAATGTCAGCACAAGGAACTCTGCAATGAAACCGGTAAGGCCAGGCAGTCCAAGTGATGCCATGAAACCGAGTACCATTATCACTGTGAGCTTTGGCATCTTCTGTGCCAGGCCACCAAGTTCGTTGATGATCCTTGTACCTGTTGCAGTCTGGATCACTCCGCATGACATGAACAAAATGCTCATGATCAAGCCGTGTGAGAACTGCTGGAACATTGCACCGGATACTGAGAGGCTCACAAGACCAGCGCAACCAAGGGTAACGTATCCCATGTGACTGATACTGGAGTATGCGATCATTCTCTTCAGGTCCTTCTGTGCAAGTGCAAGGAATGCACCGTAAAGGATGCTCACTGCACCAAGAGCTCCCATGATCGTGATCATAAGACTTGGAGTTGCTGTGAATGGTAACATTGGAAGCATTACCCTGAACAGTCCGTATCCACCGATCTTGAGCAGTATGAAAAGCACACTGCCAGCGGTTGGTGCCTCGGAATATGCATCCGGCAACCAGGAGTGGAATGGAACTACAGGAAGCTTTACAATGAATCCAAAGAGCAATGCAAGGAATATTGCATCTCTGAGAATTCCGGATTCAAAGAACTGGAACTGGGTGATCAGGTGATCGATGCCCATGTTCGGAGAACCGGTAAGTGCCCATGCGTTGAAGTACAGTCCAAAGATACCCAAAAGCATCACAAGGGATGCAACGTGAGTATAGATGAAGAATTTGATACCTGCATGCTTCTTGTTGGAGCCACCCCAGATATTCACCATGAAGAACAATGGTACGAGGGTAAGTTCCCAGAAGATGTAGAATACGAAGAAGTCAAGTGATACGAAAACACCAATGACTGCTCCCTGCATTGCAAGCATCAGACCATAGAATCTGTTAGGAGCTGATCTGACATCATCCCATGTATAAATGATCAACAGTGGGATCACTATAGCATTGAGCAGTATAAGAGGCATGGAAACGCCATCAACACCAAGGTGATAGTTGATACCCAGGGATGGGATCCAGTTTGCCATTTCCTCGAACTGCATAGCTGCGTTCGTACTGTCGAATGAGAAATACATGTAGAGGGTCAGGACCAGCGTGATGAGAGTACCCACTAAAGCGGATATCCTTGCCTGTTCCTTTGTTTTTGTTAAGAATGTCACGGCTGAGAACAAAATTGGTATCAGCACGATCAAAGATAATATTGGTAACATTAGAAGACCTCCATGACCAACTTGATCAGAACGACCAGTAGTCCTACACCTGCAACAACTGCTGCTGCATAGTGCTGTATGACACCTGTCTGGAATTTCCTCAGGGAGTCACCTGCCTCAATAAGCACGGTACTGGTACCGTTGACAAGCCAATCCAGCATCTTGTCTGAATAGAAACCTGCGAGTGCTAAGCCCTCATAGATTATCTTTATAGAGAAGATCTCAACAAAGATCTGGTGCTGATAGTACCTGTTGTAGAGCAATTTGTAAACAGGGTTGTTCCTTGAAACAATTCTGCTCATGTCAACTACTCTCCTGTTGTAGATCAGGTAAGCAATTACAAGACCTGCGACCGCTACGATCAGAGGCATCCAGAGGACAAGAAGTGGTTCAGCTCCATGGTGTGCGAGATGGTATCCGCCAAGCTCTGCAAGTGCTTCGATGTCCATGTGTGCAAAGTTCTCTTCGATGAAGTGATAGAACGAAGTCCTTGTCAATGCACCGAATACCACTGCGAGCACAGCAAGGATAGCCAGAGGCACTGTCATGGATGAAGGAGACTCGTGTCCACCATAATTTGTCCTTGGTTTCCCTGTAAAGGTCATGAAGATCAACCTGAAGATATACAGGGATGTAAGGAATGCTGCTGAGATAGCGAACAGATATGGTAACCAGTTTCCGGTAGATTCTGCGAAAAGGTATGCACCCTCGATTATCGGATCCTTACTGAGGAAACCGCTGAAACCAAGTTTTGTACCAGGAATACCGAAACCTGCCAGTGCAAGTGCTGCAGCTGTCATTGTGGCAAACGTGATAGGCATTATTTTACCTACACCGCCGAGCTGTCTCATGTCATGTGTACCTACAGCGTGGATGACGCTTCCTGCACAGAGGAAGAGCAATGCCTTGAAGAATGCATGGTTGATGAGGTGGAACATTGAAACTCCAACTGCCTCTGCACCGATCACTGCACCAAGACCAAGACCAAGGACCATGTATCCAAGCTGACTGATGGTTGAATAAGCAAGTACTCTCTTCAAATCGTTCATTACGATACCCATTGTCGCTGCGAACAGTGCAGTGAAAGCACCAAGATATGCAACGATGATCAATGAATCAGGCGCTGCAAGGAACATTGGGAAGGTACGTGCTACAAGATAGACACCAGCTGTAACCATTGTTGCTGCGTGGATAAGAGCTGAAACGGTCGTTGGACCTTCCATTGCATCAGGCAGCCACACATGAAGCGGGAACTGACCTGACTTACCAACTGCACCACCGAAGAACAACAAGGTAACAAGTGTCAGATGACTTACTTCCATACCCAGTATCGTTGAATTGATAGCAACGAGGTCAGGGATCAGTTTGAACATTTCGTTGAACTGAAGGACATATACGCCTTCCGGAAGATTTCCATTGAATACTGTGAATATGTCTGAAAAGAGCAGGACGATACCTGCAAGGAACATAACATCTCCGACCCTGGTGGTCAGGAATGCCTTCTTTGCTGCGGAAGCTGCTCCAGGTTTATGGAACCAGAATCCAATAAGCAGATATGAGCTAAGACCTACAAGCTCCCAGCAAATGAACAGCTGAAGAATGTTGTCTGAAAGGATCAGACCAAGCATAGCTGCTGTAAAGAGAGCGGTCTCTGCAAAGTACCTTGGCTTAGCGGGGTCGTGTGACATGTAACCCACAGCATAGATGTGAATAAGCAGGCTCACAAAACTGACCATTGAAAGCATTACCGCTGCAAGCGGATCGATCAGTATTCCGAGATTGAGTATTGCGAACCAGTGAACTGACTGAATAACGACATTCTCAGGGTTCTGCAACAATCCAATTGTGATAGCCAGTGATATTATACATGAAATGGCTATTGCCACGATCGGAATAATTGCACCGCCAGATGGCAATTTCTTCCCAAGGAAGAACGTAACCACAAAGGCAAGTGCGGGAAGTAGTGGTATTAAAAATGCAAGGTTTTCCATTGCCATTTTTACCACCTCAATATGTTAAGTTTATCAACATTGATCATATCTCGCATCCTGTAAATTGACATGAGTATTGCAAATCCGACAGCTGCTTCTGCTGCAGCCAGTGCAATAGAGAACAGTGCAAATACCTGCCCTGTCATGTCATCATTGTAACTTGAGAAGGCGACCAGGTTCATGTTTGCGGAGTTTAACATAAGTTCCACACACATAAGCATCCTGATACCGTTCTTCTGTGACATGAATCCATAGAGACCTATGGAGAACACGATAGCTGAAAGACCAAGATACCAATTTAACGGGATCATCAGTTATCATCTCCTTTTGCCAGATAGATGGCACCTATCAGTGAGGAAAGTAACACTACTGAAAGGATCTCGAATGGTATCACAAAGTCTGTAAAGATAAGGACACCCAATCCTTTGATGTTACTTGGATCAGCGATATTCTGGGGAAGCTGTTCAACAGTTGTCCATCCTGTACCATAAAGTGAAACCAGTACCACTGCAAGGAACAAGCCTGCAATGATCATCCTTGTAAATGACTTAACGATGGTCTCGAGTGAAGGAAGCTTCATATCCATCAACCTTAAGATCTGCCTCTTTGGGTTGAACTGATGGACAATTGAATCCATTATAGTTGGACGTTCGTTAGTCATTGTTCTCACTTCCCATATTCTTCTTAGTCAGCATAACTGCGAAGAGTATCAGAACTCCAATTGCTCCGACATACACAAGGATCTGGACAACACCCAGGAACTGTGCATTGAGCATAATATATACGATAGCCACTGTGAACATCGAGAGAACTAGTGCAAGTGCTGCACGTACTATGTCCCTTGAGACTATTGTCAGGATCGCTAACGAGATCAACACAAGAGCGACAATAGCAAAAATGGCACCTTCGATTATACCTGTCATTTCACTCACCATTCTCCCCTACCGGAACTTCACGTGCCAGCATGTCCGGAGTATATAGTAATTCCTCATGTGTCCACCTGATCACACCTGTGGTGTAGACCTTTGTGCTTGAAAGAGCACCGTGTGGACATTGATCAATACAGAGACCACAGAACAGGCAGTGACCGATATCAATGGCAGGGAACCATCTTGTCTTTTCACTGTCCGGACTAACCCTCGCCCTTACGATCTTTATCGCACTGTTAGGGCAGGTATTAGCACAAATTCCACAGCCTATACATTTACTTTTATCAAGTTTTTGAAGCCCTCTGAACCTGTCAGGCAACTCGGAGGGAACCTCAGGATACCGTCTGGTAATAGGGGGCTTGTAGATGTTCTTAACAGCTCTAGCAATATTTTTCAATACCATGGTATCACACTCCCAGGTAAATACCCAAAATTATTGCCCATCCAAGGTTCAATAATGATAATGGGAGAAGTCTTTTCCAGCTAAGGTCAACAACCTGATCGATCCTGAACCTTGGAACTGCCCATCTTAGCATGATGATTGTCAAAATGACAAGAGCAACCTTCAACAGGAAGTACATTGTTGGAAGCAAAATTCCCAGGATAGTAATGTTTGTCAGGGCTGCAGGTAAATTCCAGCCACCGAGGAACAATAATACAACAAGCATTGAACCAAGGATCAGGTGGATATATTCTGCAAAGAAACCAAGACCGAATCTCATACCACTGTATTCAGTGATCCAACCTGCTACCAGTTCTTCTTCAGACTCGTTCTGGTCGAATGGAAGACGTCCCATATCGGCCATCAAAGCAACGAAGAAGACAAGGAAACCAAGAGGTTGAAGGAATATGAACCAGATCGGGCTCTGTGCCTGTGCGATCTCAACAATGTTCAGTGAACCTACCATGATAGCTATACTTACCATAGTGATACCGAGTGGAACCTCGTATCCGATCATTCTTGCAAAGTTCCTGAAAGCACCCAGAAGTGAGTACTTGTTGTTTGAACTGTATGCATACATGAACGCACCGATAATAGAGATAGAAGATACCGCTTCAATGTAAAGAAGACTTATATCCATCTCAGTTGCCACGATCGGGTACTCTACACCATTAATGACAACAGCACCGAATGGGATCGCAACAAGCATCATGAAAACAGATCCCATGAGAGCGATAGGTGCAGAAACGAAAAGCAACTTATCAGCTTTTGAAGGGATCAGATCCTCTTTGGTCATCAGTTTGATAGCATCAGCAACAAGCTGGAATATACCAAAAGGACCTACATATTTAGGACCAAGCCTGAACTGGATATCGCCTGATAGTTTACGCTCGAACCATACAACTAACATTGCACCGCCGAAAACCGCGCCGATCAAACAAAGGCCAAGTAAAGTACGGAGCCAGGGGTTGAATATAATATCAATACTTTCTGCTGACATTGTAATCACCTGTCCGCCTCACTGGTACAACCGTCCATACTACCTGCAATAGCTGCCACATCAGCAACAGTGGTTCCTTTTATGAGTGGAGGCAATGCCTGCATGGTCGGATAGACCGGTCCCCTTATCTTTACACGATGAGGTTTATCTGAGCCATCTGAAACGACATAGAAGCCCATCTCTCCACGTGGGTCTTCTACCCTGTGGAAAACATCGCCTTCAGGAACCCTCATTGTAGGGGTCCTAACACCATACAGGGAATCCTCATAGAAGAGGGGTCCACTTGGCATCTGGTCCAGACACTGTTCTATAATGTACATGGCCTCTAGCATCTCATCGAGCCTTACTTCGATACGGGCTGCAATATCACCGTCTGTAGCTGTGCACACCTTGAAATCAAGGTCCTTGTAAACAAGATATGGTTCATCTTTCCTTATATCAAAAGCAACACCTGTTGCACGAAGAGCTGGTCCGGATACACCCAGATCCCTTGCGGTCTTTGCCTCAAGGATACCTACACCGAAACAACGCTGCTTGTAGATCTCATCGCCATTGAACAGTCTTCTGTAGTCAGCGATCTGTTCCTTAAGACCGGCGAAGATTACAGCAGATTTTTCCTTGAATCCTTCAGGAAGATCGCCACGTACACCGCCGTACTTGAGGAATGTGTGTGTAACACGTGCTCCTGTTACCATGTCCATCAAAGTCAGAATATCTTCCCTTTCCTTGATGGTGTACATGAACATTGATACAAAGCCAATGAACTCACCGAACTCACCCATACCAAGCAGGTGGCTCTGAAGTCTTGAGAGCTCCTCGAGGATGACCCTAATATATTGGGACCTTTCCGGAACTTCGATATCTGCAAGTTTCTCTACAGCACCAACGTATGCTTCTTCGTTGGTCATTGCTGTTAGGTAGCAGATCCTATCAACGATAGGAATACCCTGGAGATACGTCTTGTTCTCTAAAATCTTTTCAATACCCTTGTGAATGAAGCCTAACTCAATCTCAGCATCAACTACAGTTTCTCCCCTGAGCCTCAGGTTCAACCTGAAAGGTCCGGGCTGCATTGGGTGCTGTGGTCCGAGGTGGACTATCATTTCTGATGGGCCTACATTTTCATCCATATTTAAGCCTCACACCAAATTTCTGGCAGTCGTGTTCGGGAAGCCTTCATAATCTTTTCTCAGAGGCCAATCCCCTAACAGCTCCTCTGGAAGAACAAGCTGTCTGAGGTCCGGGTGGTTGTTGAACTTAACACCGAACAGTTCGTAAGTTTCTCTTTCGTACCAGTTTGCATTCCAATAGACAGGAACAATGGACTCGATCTCCGGAGCATCCCTTGGAAGCTTCACCTTGATGGTAAGCAACACAGGATGGTCGTATGAAGCTATGTGATAAACAACAACGATCTCGTCTTTTTTAGGATAATCTATTGCAGTTTCGCTTGAAAGATGGTCAAATGCAAGTTCATCTTTCAGGTACTGGCAAACATCTTTGATCTTTTCAGGTTCCAGGTAAGCAGATATCCTTATGTCAGAATCTACTTTTGCGTCCGTAAGGGAATCCTGGAACTTGTTGACCAATGAATCAATAATGCTTTTTGCATCCATGATATAACCTCAATAATCCGTCCCATGGTCCTTTTTAGCCATGATCTTCTTCTGAAGCTCAAGGAATCCCTGAAGCAGGGCTTCCGGCCTTGGTGGACATCCTGGAATAAAAACGTCTATAGGGAACAATTTGTCAATGTTCTGCACTGTACTGTAGGATTCATAGAAAGGACCACCACTAATAGAGCAGTCACCCATGCATATTACCCACTTTGGTGCAGCCATCTGTTCCCACAGTTTCTGGAGTGCAGGAAGGTACTTCCTTGTCACGTATCCACTGATGATCATGACATCTGCGTGCCTTGGGGAATTACGTGGAATGATACCGAACCTGTCAGTATCATAGTGAGCACAACCTGTAGCGATCATTTCCACACCACAGCAACCCATTGGCTGAGTCATGAACCATAGGGAATTTTTCCTACCCCAGTTTATTGCATCCTGTGCTTTTGTCTTTTTCAAGAAATCAGTGATAGCCATGGAAGTGGTGGTAATGACACCTGGAATCTCTTCCACGTACTCCTCCTGATCCTCTACTGGTACATTATCGTTTAATTCATCCATTTAAGAGCACCCTTCTTCCATAAGTAGGCATATCCAAACAACAAAACGAAAATGAAGATCAACATCTCAACGATCGCTGTTACCATATCGACACCATTGCCTATGTATACCATAGCCCATGGGTAAAGGAAAAGAACTTCGATATCGAACAGAACGAATGCGATCGCATAAAGATAATACTCAACATTGAACTGTATTCGCGCATCTCCTAACGGATCGGAACCACATTCATAGGTCGCATATTTATTAGGTGATTTGCTTCTGGGGCTTAGCAACTTGACCATAGCCATTGTTGCAGGTGGCATCAGAAGCGAAACTACAAGAAACACAGCAACCGGAATGTAACTATTGATAATATTGCTACTATCGATTATTACTGACATGATGAATCACCTGATGATTACTAATCGTAGATATTACAATCGTAGATATAGTATTCTCTATATAACTATTTCCAAAAAAGAGTCATTCATGATAAAACATGACGATATATAGCATAGAAAGTATACAGAATGAAAGAATAAAATAAGTAATAGATATTTCTATTTTGAGTAATAATAAACAGGATTTACAACAAATAATAGGAATGATAAAAAAAGCGATCAAAAAATATTAATAAAAATAAGAATGCTGAGAAGCAGGTAACATCCTACTTCCCCGTTCTTCAGACCATTTTTGGCGAGAAGTATTTCTTTATCATTGCACCACAGTTCGAGCAGGAGATCACGAGCCATTCGCCAACTTCTTCCGATTCATACTTGTCAAAGATGGATGAGCCGCAACTGGGGCACATATAATGCTCCTTAAAGTAGTAATGATAGAACTGAGGAGTCTGCTCAAGCCAGTCAAGAACTTCATGCATGCGCTCAAAATAACGCTGTTTTGAAGGTGTCTTGCTTTCCTGAATAGCATCTTCAGCACGCTCAGTGACACCTTTTGCATATTTATGCGATTTAGAGGTTATCTTCTTGTAATCGCTTACATAGCGGGTAGTATTGTCCAGATAGTGCAGATATCCTTCATGTGCTTTTGGTTTTGAAGCATCCTGCACGGTCTTCATGAAATACTCGCCCATTACATCTTCCATAATATCTGCACATGCAGTACAGATATTATAGCCCTCATATTGCTTATAGTCCTGATCTTCTCCGCAGATCACGCATTTTTCCATATAGGACACCCCCTGCAGTAATTCTTATTTGACCAGTACAGGCTTCATAGCTTCCCTTGTGAACATGATCGGGAAGATGTTAAGTACTCCAAGCAGGTCTCCTGCACGAACCTTTCCGGTCTCCTGTCCGAAAACATAGACATATTTGATCGTTCGTGGCTTCTCAACAAGACAGTTACCTTCCTTGGAAGCTACCTTCAGGACAGAAGCTACCGCGTGGTAAGTAAAAGCACACGGAATTGCAAGAGTATCCGCATCCAGTGTGACCTCCTGGATAGCGATCTTCTTGTATTCGCCAGCACGGAGTTCTACATCCTCATCAGAGATCATCATCCCCCACTTCGCACGGGTGGCGATAGTGAATTCATAGGGTGCGGCCTTGAACTTCTTTGAAATCAATTCACCGTCTTTACGAGCTACTACTTGTATCGTTTCCGTGGACATAAAATCACCATAATATATGTTGGTATTTTAGTATAAATAGATTATCATTATTGTTAATGAACAATTTAAAGTTGACACTAGCAGAAGTTAAAAAAAGAATTGAACCAGGTACCCAAAATAATAACTATAAGATAATATGGCATTTCAATATTAATAATTATTTCAAGACTGCCATATAGAAAAGAGCAGATTCAAAAATGAAGCTTCAATTAATTGCTGACATATGAATTGAACAAAATCCTTTTGAGCATTGAAGGACTTAAAAGGACCAAACTCGAGGGAAATTAATGAAAGTCAATGAAAACTGTGTTGGATGTGGCCAGTGCACTGCATTTTGTAAAAAGGATGCGATCATTGTTAAAAGTAAGGCACATATCACAGATAAATGTGTAGAATGCGGAATATGTGCAGCATACTGCCCCATGAAAGCTATAGAGGTAGCTGAATGAAGGTCATAGTGATAGGTGCGGGACTTGGCGGTTTGCTAAGCGCGGCAAAATTATCAGGATCAGGATATGATGTTGAAGTCTTTGAACGCCTGCCTATGACAGGAGGACGGTTCACCAATATTGATGTTAAAGGATACAAATTGACCACAGGCGCGCTCCACATGATACCACATGGCCCCACCGGACCATTGGCACAACTCCTCGAGGAAGTGGGCGCAGAGGTCACCATCGAGCGCGATGAAGGAATGGCTTTCATGCGCATCTTCGAAGACATTGAGAACAACATTTATGAAGACGTACCTTTTGGAAAGTTCGGAAAGATGTTCTCACTCTGGAACAGGATAAAACTTGCATTTTTCATGATGACCACCAGAAGAAATCCCCCCAGAGACTGCTCCTTTGCAGAATGGCTTTCAAAGCACCTCGATGAACCTCTTGCACATCAAATGGCAGATTCTTTCTGCGGCTGGGCCCTTAGCCTGAAAGCAGCTGATGTTCCTGTGGAAGAAGCATTTGAGATTTTTGAGAAACTATACCGCCACGGCGGTCCCGGAGTGCCGATCGGAGGCTGTAAAGCTGTTACTGATGCACTAGCGGATGTTGTCAGGAACAATGGTGGAACCATACATACTGATAAAGAGGTCTCAGAGATCATCATCGAAGATGGAAAAGCTTCAGGCGTCATTATAGACGGTCAAAAATATCCTGCAGACCTTGTTCTCAGCAATATCGGACATAATTTCACACATGGCCTTTGCAAAGATGTTGATATTAACGAGGAACACCAGCAGTACCTGAACAAAATAAAAGTAATAAAGCCTTCTGCCGGAGTTAAGATCTGCCTTGCTGCAAATGAACCACTGATCGGACATGGAGGCGTTCTGTTCACACCCTCGGCCAGACGTGTGAATGGTATCAACGAGGTTACCAACATCGATCCTGATCTTGCACCACAAGGCAAACACCTTGTTATGGCCCACCAGACAACCCAATGGAATAGGATCCCTTATCTGGAGGATGAGATCGACTTGGGCATAAAGGATCTTAACGAGATCTTTGCAGGCAAGGATTTCGACGTGCTCCTCACACAATCCTATTATAATGGCTGGCCTGTCAACAGGTCATCATCAGGTTCAGACATCGGCAATACAACACCCATAGAAGGATTGTACGTAGTGGGCGATGGTGCAAAAGGCAAGGGCGGCATCGAAGTTGAAGGCGTAGCCCTTGGTGTAAAGAACACCATGAATCTCATTCTGGACAATTAAAACCTGAACATAAATCATTTTGATGGCGGAGCGCTAACCGTCAACAAAATTTTACCATTTCTGCTCAAAGAGAACTGCCACCATCAGCATATTTCCATTATTACTTTGACCTCTGGAAACCCGGTATGATATTTTCCAACACATTTTAGTTATTACCAAAATTTACCCTCAGGTATGATCTGCATCACAAATGTACCTTCGATTAAACTTATGTACTAATTCCTTCATTCATTCACCAATTATGCCCGAATTTGTGACCTTCTCACGCAATGTTTTCATCCCTGTTACGAACATTTGCAGGAACCGTTGCGGATATTGTACCTTCAGGCGCGACCCGGACCACCCGGAAGCCCGTCTTATGAGTGCAGAAGAGATTATACAGATCCTGAAAAATGGAAAAGAAGCAGGATGTACTGAAGCGCTTTTTGTTTTTGGAGAATATGCCGAAGAGGTTCCCGAATATAGAAAGGAACTTAAAAAAATGGGCTATTCCAGCACCATTGAGTATGTCACTGAACTTTGTGAACTTGCCATCGAGATAGGAATGTTGCCGCATACCAATGCAGGCATTCTCACCCGGCATGAACTCGAGATGTTAAAACCACTAAACGTTAGCATGGGCCTTATGCTGGAAACAACTGCAGAACTGAAAGCCCACAGTGAATCTCCCGGAAAAGCTCCTTCAAAACGGATCGAGATGATACGCACTGCCGGAGAACTGCAGATACCTTTCACAACAGGCATACTGGTAGGCATCGGAGAAAGCATAGAGGACAGGAAGCATTCCCTGGAAACCATCGCAGCGATCCATAAAGAGTTCGGACATATCCAGGAAGTCATCATCCAGAACTTTATGCCTAAACCGAACACACCGATGGCAGATCATGCCCCACCTGCAAAAGAAGAGATGATTCGGACAGTCTCCCTTGCGCGAGAGATACTACCGGATGATGTCTCTGTTCAGGTCGCACCAAATCTTATTAAGCCCCATATACTGATACAAAATGGAGCTACCGACCTTGGAGGAATTTCTCCCACCACCATCGACTGGATCAATCCCGAAGCAGAATGGCCAAGTGTGATCGACCTTCAGCAGATGACAGGAGGGATACCCCTGAAGGAAAGATTACCGATATATCCACATCATATTAGGAAAGGCTGGTATAGCAACGACCTTTCTGACCTAATCGAAACACTTACCGATAAAAACGGATTCAAGAGGAAACAGCAATGATCCCTGAAGATATCGTAGAAAGAGCATACATGGGTACCACTACCAAAGAAGATGCTCTTAAATTACTGGAAGTGAAACCCTTTGAACTATATGCACTGGCAGACAAGCTAAGATATGAAGCAGTTGGAAATAACGTCACCTACGTTGTCAACCGTAACATCAATTTCACCGACAGATGTGTCGGAACATGTGGATTCTGTGCATTCAAGGATAAAAAGGGATACCTGCTCTCACCTGAACAAATAAGGGAAAAGATTGATGAAGCAATTGCATCAGATGCCACCGAACTGTGTATTCAGGGAGGATTGATGGAGGATGTAAAACTCGATCTCTACCTGGACATTCTCAGGGCAGTAAAAGAAGACCACCACCACATCCATACTCATTGTTTCTCACCAATGGAAGTTTACCATGCTGCCACTTCCAATGGACTGACCATTGAAGAAACCCTGGCTGAACTTAAGAAGAACGGATTGAACACCATGCCAGGGACCGCTGCAGAGATACTGGCAGACCGGGTGCGCGACATCATCTGCCCGGAAAAGATCACGAGACAGCAGTGGATAGACATAGTAACATCCGCACACCGGGCAGGGATACCCACAACTGCCACGATGATGTACGGACATGTAGAAACATGGGAAGAACGCATTGACCACATACTCGCCATCCGTGAGATCCAGAAAAATACCATGGGCTTCACAGAGTTCGTGCCACTTCCCTTCATGCCTTACAATAACAGGATCGGAGAAGAGATGCTTAAAAACGGCCAGTTCATGACGACAGGAGTGGAAGACCTGAAAGTATATTCACTTGCACGCATTTTACTCAATACACATATAGAGAATATTCAGGTAAGCTGGGTAAAACTTGGAAAGAAGCTTGCACAGCTTGCCTTGCTATGCGGTGGCAATGATCTTGGAGGCACACTAATGGAAGAAAGTATTTCGAGATCAGCAGGTGCATCTAACGGGGAAGTCATCACAGTGGAAGAGCTCGAATGGATCATAAGGGGTGCGGAAAGGACACCTGTCCAGAGAGACACACTTTACAGGAGCATATTATAATGACAATTCCCGAAGATATCATTGAACGGGCCTACAAAGGAAGTGCAACAAAAGAAGATGCACTTAAACTTCTGGATGTAAATCCCTTTGAGCTTTACGCACTGGCAGATGAACTCCGCAAGGAGGCTGTCGGGGATACAGTGACCTATGTCACAAACAGGAATGTCTACATCACCAACATGTGCAAAGGAAACTGTGGATTCTGTGCTTTCAGGGAAGGTGAAGGATACATCCTGACCATCGAAGAGATACTTGAGCAGGTCGGGCAGGCAGAAAAGGCCGGTGCTGTGGAGATCTGCATCCAGGGCGGTTACCTCCCACAACTCGACCTTGAATTTTACAATGAGATCGTAAAGAGCATACACACCACCTATCCAAATATGACCATACATGGATTCTCCCCAATGGAGATCCATTATGCATCATCCCTTTCAGGAACACCTCTTGAGGATGCTTTTGCCGAACTGAAAAAGAACGGACTGGGCACACTTACCGGAACATCTGCAGAGATACTTTCGGACCGCGTTCGAAAGATCATATGCGAGGATAAGATAACAACCGACCAGTGGATAGAGACAATCAAAGCCTCCCACAGGGTCGGCTTGCGTACCAATGCCACCATAATGTACGGTCATGTGGAAACATGGGAAGAACGGTTCGACCATATACTGACAGTGCGTAATATCCAGGAAGAGACCGGAGCATTCACCGAACTGATAACAATGCCTTTCATGCCTTACAACAACCGTGTTGGTGAGGAGATGCTGAGTTCAGGGAAGTTCATGACCACCGGAACGGAGGATCTCAAACTAATAGCAATTGCAAGAGTTCTGCTCAACAAACAAGTGGACAACCTTCAGGCATGCTGGGTCAAGCTCGGCAAGAAGCTTGCACAGGTAGCTTTATCCTGTGGCGCAAATGATCTGGGAGGTACACTTATGGAAGACCAGATCACTCTTGCATCCGGAGGAGCGAACGGGGAATACCTATCACCGGAAGAACTGGAGTGGATCATCACAAGTGAAGGCCGCAAACCGATGAGAAGGAATGCATTATACGAGGAAATCTAATATGCGGGCAGTGATCCCATATAAGAAAGAGAATGCCAAATCCAGGCTATCTCCGGTACTTTCACAGACAGAACGTGAGGAATTCGTCGAACTCATGTTAAGGGATGTGGTCAGCTCATTAAACTCCGCAGGGATCACAAAAATAGACATCCTTACCACCTCCAGTGAAGGAGTGCCCGATGATCTGGATATAGATCTTATTGTAACCGACCCCGGACTTAATGCATCTATCAACTCATACCTGCAAAATGTTGATGAACCAACCATGATCATCATGGCAGATCTCCCCCTTGTGAGAAGCAGTCACATCAAAAAAATAGTATCATATCCCGAAGATGTTGTTATAGTTCCCGGGAAAGGTGGTGGTACAAATATACTGTTCATCCGGCAACCAAATGATTTTACAGTAAAATACCATGGCTGCAGCTTTATAAGCCATTATGAGATCACAGAAGACCTTGGGAAGAGCATACGGATCTTTGACTCATTCCTTGCAAGTATCGATATCGATGAACCTCATGATATTGTAGAGCTACTCTTATACGGAAATGGCCTTTCAAAAGAATATGCTGAAAAAAGATTTTGTGCCGAGACAGGTAAAGGGCGCGTGAAGATATCATCGCTTTCAAAGCTTTCTGATTTCATCTGAGATCCAGTGGAGATACTTATTTTCACCATTTATCTCCCATGAAATTATGCATGGTAGCTCATAGCTGTGAAGCGATACAACGGTTTCTTTAATTTCCTCGAATCTTTCAGAGGTCGTTTTCAACATCAGTGCAACTTCATTATCCTCCACCATTTCATCGTTCCACCTATAAATGGAATTTATCGGATAGATATTAGCACATGCGGCAAGCCGCCTTGACACCAGTTCTTTTCCAAGCATGCGCGCTTCGTCCATATTTCCGGCTGTAATGTAAACTATAATATGTTGCATAATACAAAATATTGGCAGAGAACATATCTAGATATCGTCTGCTCATCTGCAGGTGACATATACTATCGGGCATGAGGAGTCATAATATAACTCAATGTTAACAAACATATGAGAAATATGCAAGACATTAGTCTCGAAGGTTACAAATGTTTACAACCGTGTCCAAAAAAGACATATTTTTTCTTATTATTAGCTTCCGAGAAATAATCACATATAAAAATTTCCATAAGCCAGTGAGCAACTCACGAAACCTATATTATTGTCGAAGTAATAATGGTACATCACATCTGACTATCGGTGATAATGAATGAGCATCATTATAAATAAATATAAATGTGGGTACTGCGGTGCATGTGTGGGCGTCTGCCCAACTGGAGCATTAGAGCTCATCGAAACATGGATAGAAGTAGACAATAAATGTACAGGATGTGGCATCTGCCAGAAGATATGCCCACTTGGAGCTATCGAGGTGGACAGATGAAAAAAGAGTATGATCTTATTGTAGTTGGTGCAGGTCCCGGAGGATCCATTGCTGCCAAAACCGCTGCAAAGGAAGGACTTGACGTACTTTTGATAGAGAAAAGACAGGAGATCGGAGATCCGATCAGATGTGCTGAAGGAGTGGGCAAATACAACCTGAAGCAACATATCGAACCTGATCCCAGATGGATATGCGCAGATCTGAAAGGTTCACGCATATTTTCCCCGGATGGAACTGAGATCGAAATGGCAGAAGAGATCGCAGGAGGAGAGGTTGGATATGTACTTGAAAGAAAGATATTCGACCGGGCACTTGCAAACGAGAGTGCTATTGCCGGGGCAGAAGTGATGGTCAAGACCAGGGCCACTGACCTTATAATTGAGAATGAGACAGTCTGCGGTATCAAGCTCATGCATATGGGTGAAGAATATGAGGTGCGATCAAAGATCGTCATCGGTGCTGACGGAGTGGAATCAAAGGTCGGCCGCTGGGCAGGAATAGACACATCAGTAAAGCCCGCAGACATAGAAACATGTGCACAATATCTGGTATCCAATGCAAATATCGATCAGGAATTCTGTTATTTCTACCTTGGGAATGAGATCGCACCTGCAGGGTACATATGGTTGTTCCCAAAAGGTGGCAACAAAGCCAATGTTGGAATTGGAATACTGGGTAGTAAATCCGGTGAAAATAGACCTATTGATCTTTTGAATGAATTTATTGAAAAGAACATGCCTGATGCAAAGATCATCGAAATGGCAGTCGGAGGAGTACCTGTATCAGGTTCCATGGACAGGACAATTGCCAATGGCCTTATGCTTGTCGGCGATGCCGCCCGACAGTCAGACCCTATCACCGGCGGAGGTATCATTAATGCCATGGATGCAGGAAAGATCGCCGGAGAAATTGCTGTAAAAGCAATAAAGAAAGGAGATTATTCTACAACTACCTTGCAGGAATACGAAGAACTCTGGAGAGAAACAATTGGCAGGGAGATCGACAACAGCCTGGTAGTCAAGGAAACATTTGTCAATTTCACAGATGACGACCTGAACTCACTTGCTAACTCGCTCAAGAACGTTAACTTCACAAGCATGAGCCTTATGGACCTCTTACTTGCTCTTTTCAAGGCAAACAAGAAACTTCTCTGGGACCTCAGAGGACTCTTTAAGGACATTGTTAAGAACGATATTGACTTTAAATATAGATCCTGATCCGACATTTTTTTGTTCCATTCTGAAAATGGATGGAACAATATCTCATTTTGAATTATTTTCTCCAGAACTCAGGAGTAAGCATAACTATAACAGTGAAAACTTCAAGCCTGCCTATCCACATATTGGCGATCAGCACTAGCTTTCCAATAGCAGGGACAGTACTGAAGTTTGCCATTGGTCCGACCATATTAAAACCCGGACCTATATTGCCAAGAGTTGCTATGGATGCTGTAACGGAACTGGTAAGATCCATTCCAAATATTGAAAGGATGGCAGAGCTTATCAAAAATATCAGGAAGTATATCACAACAAAAGAGATAATCGCATGCATGATGTCAACTGGAACGCTCTTACCATTAAATTTGATAGGCCTCACAGCTTTAGGGTGGATAGCTTTAAAAAGCTCGCTTCGTGCGTATTTCAGCAAAAGGAGAAGACGTACGACCTTTATACCACCTGCAGTAGAACCAGCACAACCACCAATGAACATCATCGCCAGTAAAACAACCTTCCCCGAATCTGTCCACAAGTTGAAGTCAGTGGTCGCGTACCCTGTTGTCGTCAGTATAGAGACAACCTGAAAAATAGCATACCTGAAAGATGTGGGGATAGAATCGGGCGTGTCCCTCCAGAGGATCAATGTCAGAAGGACAGTCGCAAGACCTACGATCACAAAATAAAACTTGAACTCATTATCCTTTAGAAGGCTTTTTTTATCAGAATATAAGGTCTTGTAATGCAAAGCAAAGTTCGCACCTGCAATGAACATAAAAAGCGTGATGATACCTTCGATGAGAGGACTGTTAAAAGCTGCAACACTGTCTGCATAAGGTGAAAAACCGCCACATGCCATCGTAGTAAAAGTATGCGTGCAGGCGTCATAGAAAGACATACCCGCAATGAGCAGTAGAAGAAGCTCAACTACGGAAATGGAAACGTAAACAGTCCAGAGTATCTTTGCGGTTTCCCTTATCCTTGGCTTTAGCTGGTCCTCTTTGGGACCCGGGGCCTCAGCGCGGAACATCTGGCGACCTGCAACTCCAAGCTTTGGGAGAATAGCAATGAACAACATGATAATTCCCATGCCACCAATCCATTGGGTCATACTTCTCCAGAACAGCAGACTTCTTGAATGAGACTCAATGTCTACGAAGACCGTTGCTCCGGTCGTTGTAAACCCTGACATTGACTCGAACAGGGCATTAAGAAAAGTTACTCCGTCGAACATATACGGAATTGAACCAAATAGTGCTGCTGCAAACCATCCAAAAGCAACTATAGCAAAGCCTTCACGTTTCTCCCATTCCCTTTCATCTGATGAAGAATACCTGAATGAAAGTATAGATCCAACGACAGTAGTAAATGAAAACGCGACTGCAAAAGGATATGGAGATTCACCATAATAAAGGGCAACACCAAGAGGTAGTAGCATCATTGGACCAAGAAAACGAAGAAGTAAGCCCAATACATTAAATACGATACCAAAATTCATCAAAACACGCCTATTTAAAATTACTTGAACAATCTTTCGACAGCCTGATGTGCAGAAGGCAATGAGAATATAAGCACACGGTCACCTTCCTTGATAATATAGTTACCGCGAGGTACGAAAGTATCGCCTTTATGAACAACCATACTGACAAGTGCACCTTCAGGGAACTTGACGTTCTTCAAAGGTCTTCCAACTACTTTTGAATTGCTTGATGCAGTATATTCAATGATCTCCGCTTTTTCGCCCTCGATCATGGTCAGGGCTTCAATGCCTGTTCCCATGGTCAGTTTCAATACTTCATTAATGGTAGCTTTCCTTGGACTTACAGCACGATCCACACCTACAAGTTCGAACAGTGGAACATAATCAAGATGATCAGCACGTACAATGACCTTTTTAGAACCAAGCTGCTTTGCAAGCAGAGCACATAACAGATTCTTTTCATCACTATCCGTCACAGAGATAACGACATCCATATCCTGAACACCTTCTTCCTTGAGAAGGTTGATGTCCGTCCCATTGCCTTTCAGAACAAGTACTTTTGGGAGTGCCTCAGCAATGAACTCGCACCTTTCCCGATCCTTTTCGATTATCTTTATAGTTGCATGGCTTTTTTCAATAAGCTTTGCAAGATAGAAACCAACGGTACCTCCACCGATGATCATCACCCTACTGACGTTATCCTCATGACCCGCAAAGAGACTTCCCACATTAGCCATGGCATCCGATTTTCCGATGACAACAACATGATCAGCACTATGTATGACATCATCCCCATGAGGAATAATAATGTCGGATTGCCTGTAAATAGCACTCACAATGCAGCAATCAGAAAGATCTAGGTCCTTCATATTCTTGTCCACAAGATCGCTTTCTTCAGATACAACGAATTCCATCATCTTGATCTTTCCATCTGCAAATATCTCAGCATCAATAGCTGATGGAATAGAAAGGATCTCGGCGACCTCTGAAGCAAGGGATAGTTCCGGACAGATCATGACATCGATGCCTATCTGTGTGCGGGTTGCAATCGGCCTGTCAATATAATCAGGATTTGTTACCCTTGACATTGTTTTGAATGGCCTGTAAGAAGGAGCCAGCAGTTTGGCTGCGGTACATGCAACAATATTCACTTCATCTGAACCGGTCACAGCAACAAGGAGATCAGCATCGTTGATCACCTGGCCTAATATGGAGATATTAGCACCATTCCCATGAATGACCTGTACATCAAGTTCGTCTGCACGTGCACACGCATCCTCATCATTATCAATGACGATAACATCATTGTTGAGATAAAGGGAACTTGCTATATGATACCCTACCTCTCCGGCTCCGACGATTATGATTTTCATAAAGATCACACTAACCTATGAAAATAAATTGGAAGTATAAGATATGGTTAATAACCGGTATCTGTGTTAAAGTTTACTCCACAGAAAGAGAAATATAAAAAAAATAAGAGAGGTCTCCGACCCTGTGATCAAGAATTTACAGAGTCGGAGAAAGTATCTGAAATTGCAGTTTCAAAAGCGTCTTTAACCTTGTCAAAGAAGCCTTTGCCACCTTTTGATCCTTTGGATTGAGTACCACTGACCTTGTCAAGCTCTTCCAGAAGACCTTTCTGTTTGTCTGTGAGATTCGTAGGCGTCTCAACAACGACCTTCACAAGCTGGTCACCCTGACCGTGTCCATGAAGATGTGGCATTCCCTTACCTTTCATACGTAGTATTGAATGGGTCTGGGTTCCTGCTTTTATCTTCATCTTGACCTTTCCATGAAGTGTCGGGACCATTACTTCAGAGCCAAGAGCTGCCTGAGAGAATGCGATCGGGACTTCATAGACAATATCATCACCTATGCGATCGAATATCTCATGAGGCTTTATGTGGATCACAACATAAAGGTCACCTGATGGTGCACCCGGACTTCCTGCTTCACCCTCACCGCTTACCTTCAGACGCAAACCAGTATCAGAACCTTTTGGAACCCTTACTTCGATCTTGCGCACTTTCTTCTGCTTGCCTGAACCTTTACAGACAGGACACGGGGATTCGATGATCTGACCCCTACCATGACAATTGTCACATGTGGTAGTGGTCATGAAGTTACCAAGAGGTGTCCTTCGTGAATGGGTCATCTGACCGCTGCCACGACATTTCGGACAGGTGGTTGGGCTTGTACCTTCCTTTGCACCTGTACCTCCACAGGTTTCACAGTTCTCTGCCCTTGGAACATTGATCTTAACCTGTTCACCGAAAGCAGCCTGCTCCAGAGTTACAGCCAGATCATATCTCAGATCAGAACCCCTTGTAGGACCCTGCCTGCGACGACCTCCGCCGCCAAAACCTCCGAAACCGCCAAAGCCGCCTCCGAAGATACTGCCAAAGATATCACCAAGGTCTTCGAAACCGCCAAAATCAGCATTCCTGAAAATATCTTCGGTGCTATATCGACCGTCTATACCTGCATGGCCAAACCGATCATACTGTGATCTTTTCTCATCATCGGACAGCACAGCATAAGCTTCAGATATCTCCTTGAACTTTTCTTCAGCACCATCATCCTTGTTCTTGTCAGGATGGAATTTCATCGCAAGTTTGCGATATGCTTTCTTGATCTCGGTCTCAGAGGCATCCTTGGCTACACCAAGTATTTCATAATAATCACGTGTGGTCGACATTAAATCTCCTTCATGGATAAATTAAAGTGCAGATGGAAAGCATCTGCACCTATACCTTCAAGATATTTATTTGTCTTCGTCGACAACCTCATAGTCCGCATCGACAACAGTTTCATCGGATCCGGAGTCAGAAGTGGATGCACCTGCATCTTCAGAAGCTTCAGCACCTGCAGCTGCTTCCTGCTGTGCCTTCTCGTACATTGCAGAGGATACCTGATAAACAGCTTCCTGTAATGCTTCGGTCTTAGCCTTAATAGCTTCGACATCTTCGCCTTCCAGAGCCTCTTTCAGATCAGCCATAGACTTTTCGATCGTGGCTTTCTGTTCATCGGTTGCGACATCTCCGGCTTCTTTCAGGGTCTTCTCAGAAGCATTGACAAGGGATTCTGCATTGTTCCTGATATCCACCTCTTCCTTACGTGCCTTATCCTCTTCTGCATGGACTTCAGCATCCTTTACCATCTGGTCGATCTCCTCATCGGACAATCCACCAGGTTTCTGGATAGAGATAGACTGTTCTTTACCGGTACCAAGATCCTTTGCATTCACATGGAGGATACCATTAGAATCAATGTCAAAGGTCACTTCGATCTGTGGCATTCCCCTTGGTGCAGGTGGTATACCATCCAGTACAAAGCGGCCAAGTGTCTTGTTAGCAGAAGCAATTCCTCGCTCACCCTGCAGGATGTGGATCTCCACAGATGGCTGGCTATCTGCAGCAGTTGAGAATATCTGGCTCTTCTTTGTAGGGATAGTAGTGTTCCTCTCGATAAGCGGTGTTGCAACGCCTCCAAGGGTCTCAATACCAAGTGTCAGAGGTGTGACATCAAGCAAGAGGACATCATGGACCTCTCCACCAAGTACACCTGCCTGAATAGCTGCACCGACTGCAACTGCCTCATCAGGATTGATGTTCTTGTATGGATCCTTACCAATGAAATTCTTCACAAGATCATATACTGCAGGGATCCTGGTAGAACCGCCGATAAGAAGTACCCTGTCGATGTCCTTTGGAGTGACCTTTGCATCACTAAGAGCCTGTTTCATGGAAACAAGTGTCTTTTCTACAAGGTCTTCGGTCATCTTCTCGAACTGGGCCCTTGTAACATCAATATCAATGTGTTTTGGCTGTCCGTTAGAATCTGCTGTAATGAAAGGCAGGTTCACGTTAGTTGAAGCAACGCCTGAAAGTTCGATCTTTGCCTTCTCAGCAGCATCATTAAGACGCTGGAGTGCAGCTTTATCGTTTGAAAGGTCAATACCTTCAGCTTTCTTGAACTCATCGATAAGGAATTCTGCAAGCCTGTGGTCAAAGTCATCGCCACCAAGATGCGTATCCCCACTTGTGGAAAGTACCTCAAAGATACCCTCTCCAAGCTCAAGAACGGATACATCAAAGGTACCGCCTCCGAGATCGTAGACCAGGATCTTGTGGTCGCCTTCCTCTTTGTCAAGACCGTATGCAAGAGATGCAGCTGTAGGTTCGTTGATGATCCTCATCACCTCAAGTCCGGCGATAGTACCGGCATCTTTGGTAGCCTGCCTCTGGGAATCATTGAAGTAAGCAGGTACAGTGATAACAGCCTGTGTGATGGACTCACCAAGATATGCTTCAGCGTCATCCTTGAGCTTGCGAAGGATCATTGCAGAAACTTCCTGTGGAGTGTAATCCTTATCATTCAGGTTTACTTTATAGTCACCCTCACCGATGTGACGCTTAATGGAGCTTACACTGTTATCAGGGTTGGCGATCATCTGCCTTTTTGCAACCTGTCCTACAAGCTTTTCTCCTTTCTTGGAAAAACCAACAACTGAAGGAGTTGTCCTTGCGCCCTCTGCGTTAGGGACAACAGTAGGTTTTCCACCTTCGATAACAGCCATACAGGAATTAGTAGTTCCAAGATCAATACCTAATATCTTTCCCATGATAATACCTCACTTGTCTTTGATTATTAAATAGTTAATAGCAATTTGATTCTCTTTATGACATTACTAAAGCAATAAGCTCATAATATCAGATGTTAGTTCTCATCCGGATTATCTGCAATTGTTACCATTGCATGACGTATGACCTTCGAGTTGAGTTCATAACCGGGCTTGCAGACATCAACAACATGATGATCAGGATATTCCGAGGTCTGCACATGCATCATTGCCTCATGAAGGTGCGGATCGAATTCCTGACCGGTGCAATCGATCTTTTTCAGGCCTTCCTTCTCAAGGATAGAGACAAAATGCCTGAATACCATCTCAACGCCCTCAATAACTGAATTCACATCATCGGTCTTCTTTGCAGATTCAAGAGCACGCTCAAAGTTATCATACACTTCCAGCATTTCGACCATCATATTCTCCAGAGCGAACTTGCGGAACTCTTCCTTTTCACGCACACTTCGCTTTCTGAAGTTCTCGAACTCAGCCCTCTGCCGGATCAGTTGTTCTTTGAGTTCCATCATATCAGAATCCGTGGAAGTGACATCTTCGTTTTGGTCATCGGCTCCATTACCAGCCAGATTTTCCGACATATCGTCGTCTTTGCAACCAGTACACGAATCCTTCTCTTCTTTAAGTTTAGATTTCTTTCCAAATTTACCTGCCATTGATCACGACTCCGCCATAATTTATCAGCGGTATAATTAACAGCAGATGATTGTTTGAAGTTCTATAAATACGTTATGGTTTGGTTTGCACGCTACACTAAAAAAGAACAGACCAAAAACAAGCCCCAACAAGCGCCTTTGGTCAAATTGGTTCAGGCATATTCTGCCTGCATCTTATAAGATAGTAATTTTACAAGCAACATGCTTGCGATCATACAGATGGCAAGTGCTGACACCAGTCGATCCCACCCCAATACACTGAGGCCGTCCTTGAGGACAAAATCAACGCCTCCAAAAAATGAAAAGATGGAGATGGTAGCTGCAAGTGACACGACACATCCACCGATAAGTGCACCTATCTGGTCGGCACCCCTCTTCTCAAAGAATACTGAACCTACTATGAACACCACAGCAAATATCAGCAATATTACAGAAGAAGGCATTGGACTGATGCCACTGGAAAGAATGTTCATAACTCCAAGAGCCATACCGATCATAAAAATGGACATGGTACCTGAAACAGCAAGCGCCTGTAAAAAAGGATTATCTGAAATTTCCGCATTCATCCTTCATATCCCTCGCGTTGTAATTTGTGTTGCTGATATATATAGTAATTGTCGAAGACACACAATAAATAGGGAATATATTCACAGCACCATGATCCACAGTAAATAACAAATAAGATGATAGAATCTCACCTTACATGAAAATACTCCTTTCGGAATATGCCCTCAGCACCGGCATGGGTGGAACCTACCTTTTAGAAGGTAAAGCAATGCTCCACACCCTGACATCCAGTTTTTCGCGCCTTGGACACGAAGTAGTATACACATCGTCAGGACCAACGATAGAATATGGCAACCCAATTGATTCCAACGAGGACAATATCAATGAAATTCTGGAGAAACAGGCAAAGGATTGCGATGCAGCCCTTGTGATCGCACCTGAAGAGCTTCTACCCGATATCACAGCCATAATCGATGACAATACACTGAACCTCGGCTGCCCCTTTGAGTCAGTATCTATTTGCTCGGATAAGCTGGAATGTACCAGAAAACTGGAAAACGCATCAATTGCGACTCCGGGAACTTATTCTGCTGACCAGGAAATACCAAAAGAGAAACGCTGGGTAGTAAAGCCAAGATACGGGTGTGCATCAGAGGATACATTCGTAAGCCACTACCCGAAATTGAAAAAAGGTCAGATCGCAACAGAGTATGTCGAAGGAGAACATTTAAGTGTCAGCCTCATCTGTGGAAAGAAGACACTCCCATTAACAGTGAATAAGCAAATGATAGATATCGATCCCGAAAAGGATTCGTCTTCTGTTGATTACTGCGGCTGCACGACGCCATACCCTACCGAAAGGATGCAGGAGCTTTATGAAACAGCTATCGAGGCAACCAGCATACTGGGATGCAATGGGTACACCGGAGTGGACATAATACTGAGAGACAGGCCATATATAATAGACATTAATCCAAGACCTACGACATCTCTTGTAGGCATTACTAAAATAATGGACAGGGAGATAGCAGAGCTTCTGATAGCTAATGCTCTTGGGCAACCACTCCCACAGATAAATATTACAGGAAATTACTCGTTCACCAAAGAGGAATTGATATGAAATATATTGGAATAGATATTGGCGGAGCCAATACAAAGGTCGCCTCCTCTGATGGGGAAATCAAAGAACTGCTCTACATCCCGCTATGGAAAGATACAACACTTCCATCAGCACTTAAGGAACTATCAAAAAAGCTCAACCCCGATGGCCTGGCTGTTGTAATGACAGGAGAACTTGCAGACTGTTTTGTAGACAAGGATGAGGGAATCAGCTTTATTATGAACGCTGTGAACAACGCTTTCGATTGCAAGATAGAATACGTGAACAACAGTGGGCACTTCCAGGACAGTACCCAGAACACAAGGGACCTTGCTGCTGCCAATTGGGCTGCATCTGCCCGCATGATAGGAAAAGAGGTAGGAGATTGTATTTTTGTAGATGTGGGCAGCACCACCAGTGATATTATTCCCATTAAGAACGGCAAACATATGGCAGGATATACCGATTTTTCCAGGCTGCTTCGCAGTGAGCTGGTATATGCAGGAACCCTGCGCACGAACCTTGCAGCCCTGCTTAAGAGCGTAGAACTAAAGGAAGGAACATGCCGCATCTCTTCCGAACTTTTTGCAACCACTGCTGATGCATACATGCTTCTTGGTGATATAGACAAGGAGCTGTTCACATGCGAAACCTCAGATGGTGCCGGCCGGGACAGAATTGATTGCATGAGAAGGCTTGCACGAGTAGTATGTGCCGATCTTGCAGAAATATCTGAAGAGGACCTGCTTATGATAGCAAAAGATGTGAAGGAAACACAGATATCCCTGCTTTGTGATGCAATATCCACTGTTGCTGAGAAGAATGGTCTTGACACTATTGTCTCCGCAGGACTGGGAGAATTCATGATAGAAGAAGCTGCAATGCGTCTTGACCTTGATTGTTTCTCAACTTCCGACAAGTGGGGACCTGAGATATCAAAGGTGTTCCCTGCTTATGCTGCTGCAAAGCTGCTTGAAGAAGAGGAAAACGAAAAAAATACGAATTGAGATCCTGCGATAAGAAATGAAAGTAGTCCTTAAGATCGGTGGAAGCCTGATAGAGCAAGCTGATGATCTGCTAAAAGCAATCATGGAACAAATTGTCAGCACAGAAAGCAAAGTAAAGATAGTGGTCGTACCAGGAGGAGGTGTCTTTGCCAATGGAATTCGAGAAGCAAGCAGAGCATATTCGATCGGTGATGAAGCTGCCCACTGGATGGCTGTGGCAGCAATGGAACAATATGCGTACCTTCTTGTGGACAAAAGTGGCATGCCTTCAATTGATGATACGGATAATGTGCCTGAAGGAATGTCCATCCTGTTGCCATATAAATTACTAAAGACAACTGATGAGCTCGAACATTCATGGGATGTTACATCAGACACCATAGCAGCATGGGTTGCGCATCGGATCGATGCAGCACTTATCAAAGCCACAGATGTTGATGGAGTTCTAAATGAAGGTGAACTTATCGAAAAGATCACTGCTAAAGAACTTGAGAGCATGGGAGAGACATGTACTGACCGGATACTACCGCACATATTGGATAAATATGGCATGGACTGTGTCATCGTTAATGGAAACATTCCAGAAAGAGTGGTTGCTGCTATCGAAGGGAAAATGGTTAGGAGTACATACATCAAGGGGAATATTTAAATTATATACCGCGTATGTACAGAAACCGTTATAGCTTATCGCGACACGAAGCGTTTCGTTCAAGCATTATACATATTTACAGAATCAAAAGGAGTATTACAATGGCAAAAGTTGAACAATGCACATCATGTGGAGTTCGCCTTGTTGAGAAGGGTTTCACAAGATTCCCATGCCCAGCATGTGACACCGAGCTTGGAAGATGTACCAAGTGCAGACAACAGAGCAACCCTTACACATGCCCTAAATGCGGCTTTGTAGGACCCTGAGGGACCGATATGGGAGAAGTAGCAGCAACAATGAAGATCATGCCAGAAGGTGTCGACACCGACCTGGATGACCTGAAGAACAAACTAGAAGCAGTATTGCCAGAAGGCTCATCAATGTTTGGTTCAGAGGTAGAACCTGTTGCTTTTGGTCTGAAAGCACTCAAGGTAGTAATCCTTGTAGGTGACCTTGAAGGCGGTACCGAATCCGTTGAAGAGGCTTTTGCAGCAGTTCCTGGCGTAGAAAGTGTACAGGTCACTGAATTAGGCAGACCTGTATAATCGCAAAGAGCTTTTTCTTATCTCTTTTTCTTTTCTTTTAATTTTCCTTAATATCGTAGTAATTACTCTAAATATTATGACGGGCTCGTAGATCAGGGGGAGATCGTTACGTTCGCAACGTAAAGGCCGCGGGTTCAAATCCCGCCGAGTCCAGTAAGAAAGTTTAGATAGACCTAAGAAGATAGCGATTTTCTGCAAGAATTGAGTATATAAGTCTCTGTCTTTTTTGTACTTAACCCAGCTGGTTAGTTGTAATCTTGATCAAAAGTTAAGCAGGATTGTATCTGCTGGAAGGCCACAGCTCGCTTGTGCACAGGCATCTCACATAAAAGAAAACACATATGCATACGTTCACAAATCACTCTACATCCTTCTAGGGGCTTCTGGAGATATGCCTACATGTCTTTTCTCAGTTATTCGGAAATATGCTGAGTTGAGATTGCGGTACCAGAAGGGTTTGACGAGATTGAGAAAATAGAGCAAAAATCCTGAACCATAATTTGTTTTTACTCAAAAAACAATATATAATGTGGGAGTGGGAGCTAAAGGATTCTTTGTCAATCGGCTGTGACTCCAATTAGACAAACTATCCAGAAAAACGTCAACTACCTGGCTTCTGTTCCCACATTATACTATTTTTGTAGAAGCTTGAGGTTCTGTTTCTTTTTGCACTTTGCTTTTTGAACAGTTAAGATTAAAAGTACCTCTGATTACAAAATATTATACTTGACAATAAAGTCCTGCAGTTATACAGGCAACGCGGGTTACTGGAAAGTCCTTGGATAAAAAGAAGAATTCACGACTCTTGGCTTAATTGCCAGGAATGTGCGCGAATTGTCTTTGTTGGAACTGGGTCTGGTTATTTTACATTCGCCGAAGTAGTTAGAAGTAAGTAAAAAAGGTAAAAGTTCAGACCGACCTCTGAACTTTCTCAAACTCATCCTGTATTTCCTGCTCCGGCTCCTCACCAAATCTGGTAACCAGCCAGATGACAATGCTGGAAAGCACAAATCCCGGTACGATCTCGTAGAGATCGAAGATACCTCCTGTGAGCTGTTTCCAGACGATAACCGTGGTACCACCAATGAGTATTCCGGCAAGGGCTGCATTCCTTGTCATTTTCTTTGAGAACAGTGAGAAGATGATGGCAGGGCCAAAAGCTGCACCGAATCCTGCCCATGCATAGGCTACAAGGTCAAGGACAGAACTTTCCGGGTCGAGTGCGAAGTAGTAGGCAAGAAGGGAGATCCCGATAACCGTGATACGCCCCATCCAGACAAGCTGCCTCTGGCTGGCATCTGACTTGAATAGCAGCGTGTATATGTCTGTAAAAGCAGAAGATGCCACAAGTAACTGTGAGTCAGCAGTACTCATTATGGCTGCCAGGATCGCTGCCAGCATTATTCCTGCAACGACCGGGTGGAAGAGGCTGTTGATCATTACCATGAACACGGTCTCGCTTGTAGCTCCTGCAAGGAACTCCGGGACATATGCCCTTCCCACAAGACCGACGATCACTGCAAATGCGAGGGAGATGGTTACCCATGACATGGCTATTGCACGGGACTGTTTTATCTCCTCAGGTTTTTTGATCGCCATGAAACGTACAAGTATGTGTGGCTGTCCGAAATACCCGAAGCCCCATGCCATGAGGGATACGATTGCCATCAGTGAGATCATGGTTCCGTCAGAGCCTGTAAATGGGCTCAGGAGGCTTGGGTCGATGGTCCTTATCATGTCAGTGGTCGAAGTGATCCCTCCAAGGCCTTTCATGGCTGTCAGAGGCACTAATGTGATAGCAAGGATCATGAGCAGGCCCTGGAAGAAATCAGTCCAGCAGACCGCCATGAATCCTCCCATGAAAGTATAGAAGATGATGGCAAGCACTCCGATGGTAAGCGCTGTGACATATTCGCCCCCGAAGACCGTGCTGAAAAGCTTACCGCCAGCAACGAAACCGGAGGATGTGTAGAAGAGGAAGAATATCAGGATGAACAGGGCTGAGATCGTTCTCAGGAGTTTGCTCTTATCGCGGAAACGGTTCTCGAAATACACCGGGATTGTGAGGGCATCACCTGCTTCCGTTGTGTATTTTCGAAGCCTCTTGGCAACGAACTTCCAGTTAAGGTATGTTCCGATTCCCAGCCCAAGGGCGATCCATATAGCTTCCATTCCTGCAAGGTATGCATAGCCGGGTAATCCCAGAAGCAGCCAGCCGCTCATGTCTGATGCTTGGTAACTTAAAGCGGTTACCCATTTGTTCAGTTTCCTGCCACCAAGAATATAATCGGACAGGTTCTCGTTTCTCTTATAATAGTAAAAACCGATCGTTAGCATAAAAAGCAGATATAATGCAATTACAATCGCAACACTCTGGTTTCCGGATATAATTTCCATGACTAATGTTCTCCTGTGGGTATTTGTCTTTGGATTGGCCCTAGATACAATTTTTCCGTTATTAATGTTATAATTTTTCAGTAAAGCATTAAAATCCTTGAACAACGACTGTTTTGCAAAGCGATTCTGCTCTACATGATCTATACTTTCGAAAGGTGTATAGAATAAGAAGTGGATTCATCAAAGAACTGAAGGGGATCTGGATGCATCTGCCCCCGTTTATTAGTTCAAATATACTCCGGCACCGAGCCACCAGGTATCATCGACCTTTTGGACGTAGCTCATCTTGGGTTCAAGGGTCATATTGTGGGCCGGGTTGTAGTAATGGTAGAAGATGAAACCGCCGCCTTGCTGTGCCAGAAGGATCTCGACATGGGTGTAATTTACGCCATAGGGATCCTGAAGCCCGGAAAGATCGGTTCCAATCAACTGGGGCTGATAGGGGAGCGCCAGGGTCGTTCCATTATGATCGAAGGCGTAGATGTAGAGATTATCACGTACAAACGTACCGTTCTGGTCATTGAACTCCGCGATCGCGGCATCCTGTCCGTTCGTATGGGCATACTCAATCGCTTCCCCTACAAAGGATTCCAAGCTCTCTCTTACCTGGGGATCTGTGCCCGTCCTCACGACCGGCGAATCCTCCTGCGGATCGTAGATGCCGGCTCCGATGAACCAGCCCTCGTCCACCATCATCACGTAGCTGAGTTTCTGTTTGACCGTGAAATTATCTGCAGGGTCTACATAGAGATACCGGGCGAAGCCGCCGTCGGACTGTGCGGTGGTTGCCATATCCTGGATAAATGCGGTGCCGTTCGCATCAGTAATGTTCCAACGTTTCGTCCCGATTATCTCGGGCTGGAATGGAAGGGCCAGTGTGTTGCCCTCGGTATCGTAGGCGAAGATATAGAGTTCGCCGTCAACGAACTGGCCAGTCTGGTTATTGAATTCCCGTAGAGCGGCTTCCTGTCCGTGGACGTGCGCATATTCATAAGCTATCTCTACGAATGCTACAAGCTCTCCTGGAGACACGGTGGAACTGGGAGCTAGGGACAGTGCATTGGTCGGCGTAGCTTCCGATTGGTTCTGAGGAAGAGTTGTATCGGTGTCCGTACAGCCGGCACCAAGGACAGTTATCAGTACGAGTGTAACAGTAAAAAGGATTGTAGAAGTTCTCATAAATAAGAATTAGAGTTTCTATTAATAAAGATTAGGTTTTTTCAAGATTGCTCCAGAATTTCAGTCATAATCTTCTTACAATCACCCCTTTCCCCTGCTTCCACATCGTAATATGTTTTAACGTTGAATGCAATATATTGAATGAGAGTGGGAGTTGTAGAAAACAAGGCGATTTTTGGAACTTGTGGGGAATCCACAGGGCAAAATCGAGAACGTGGCGAATTGAGACGAACAAACAGTTGCATTGGGTCTGCAATGCATCGGTTGAAAGTCTGCAGAACCCTACGAATTTTAGTCGTGGGAGCAGTCACGAGATAATGACCCAATAAGTCGTATTTGTTTTCTAAGAACATGTATGTTATAGGAGTGTTGCGACATGATCGAGCTGAAGAAAGTAATTTGCGTTCTATTGGTCCTTGTAATGTTCTTCGTAGTTGCAGGGTGTGTGCAACCAGATGATACTGGTGAAGGACTAGATGATATTGATGAAGACGAACAAGGCATAGTTGAGGAACAGAATGAACTGGCTTCCCAAAGAGAATTTACGGTCTCACAGGTCAATTTAGCCGTTGAGCTAATCGAGGAGGAAGGAGAGCAAGCCTTCCCACAGTTCAGGGAGAAGAGCAATCAGTGGTTCCATGATGATTTCTACATTTTCGTCTGGAGAACTGATGGAATACGTGTGGTATATCCACCTGATGTCAGCGGTGAGGGGGAGGATGTGAGCAATCTTGAAGACTTCAACGGTAAACCAATAGGCCAGATGTTCATAGACATGGCCCAGAGCGAAGAAGGAGAGGGCTGGATTGATTACTACTGGCCAAAACCCGATGAGATCGAGCCTTCAATGAAGCACACCTTCATCAAAGTGGCATCCTTTGATAACCAAACCTATATTGTGGGATCAGGGTTCTACGTTGATGACTATATCTATACCGAGACTCTTGAAGACGTTAATTAAACCCGCTATGGAAACATATCCGTTGGATATCTCATCCACCCAGCAAAAGTTGACTGGGATCTGGGTATAGATTACAGCTTTACACATGTGATAATCGATGCAGGGCAGTCGATTGAACCTCACATAATGAAGAAAACCGAGGTATACTATGTTCTTGAAGGTGAAGGTGTGCTCTACATAGAAGATGTGCCATTTGAACTGAGTAAAGGAAAAGTTGTCCACATACCTGCAAACTCAAAGCAGTACACGGAGAGCACTGGGGATGTTGACCTTGTGGTCTTTGTTATAGACCAATCTGCCTGGGCAAAAGAAAATGTCTTCTCTTTTGTTCCGTTTTTTACTTTTTTTTAGGAAATCCGATTGTAACTAATACTGCAATCCACAAGACAACAAATTCCAATGAAACAAAAACCGTCATTATAGCTGGTACAACAATAACCAGGATGAAAGCATCAACTGTAAGTTCTAAAGTGAAACCGTTTCGTCAACAAATCCGCCGACATCTATTCTGTTGTTTTTGACCTAGGCAGAACCATTAATTTGATATCTCCACTTAAGATTAAAAAATATTGGTGAAGAGCGCCTTCATATTAATCGATTCTTATGTTCAAATCCTGGGCACCATATTGGAGATTTATGGGATTCAACTGTTTCATGTTTGATTAAACGATTCAACCTGTTACACGTATACTCATATCCCCTTTCGCTTGGGAAGTCGTTCCAGCATTTAAAATGTTCACATAAGGTGCAATCGTCGCGTTTTAATTCAGGGTCATGGTAGTCTTCCCATTCTCCACACCACGTATCGATATCAGTTTGAGGGAATCCCTCAAGGAAGAGAGTATGCTTCCGGCACTCTCCTTTAGCTGATTCCGAATTTACATCAATTAGTACCCAATTTTTGCAATATAAGCATTTTTTTATTGAATCCATACTACCACTTTTATACAAACTTCTCACTCATATAAAAATATTTATACTAATGCCGATTCAGTGCAACACTGCATAAGACAAGAACTTCTTCTTCTGCATCAACATGCTTGCAGCACCACTCAATGCATCAACCTGATCATCCTGAGCTCCTTCAGAGAACTGTTCAAGCTCTGCCAGAAAAGCATTAATCCAACTGTCCTTAACAAGCTTGAAATTTCTGAAGAGATTCTGGATATAAAAATGATTTTTTGCCATCAATGAATGCATGGTTGAAACGAAGTATAAATATCAATATTCGAAACATTTTTACAGAATGGAAACTAATTTTATATTTATGGTAGTTGTGAGCAGATATCCACCTGCTGATCGTACCTCTTTTAAATGCGATTTGATGGGTTTTGGGGAAACATATAACCTTGCTAAGATACTTGCCAAAAAAATAAGAGATTCAGGGGATTTGCCTGACATAATAGTTGCTATAGGTAGAGGTGGCTATGTACCTGCCAGGTTAATATGTGATTTTCTTCTTTTTGATGACCTGACAACAATAAAGATCGAGCACTACAAAGGGGCCGCAGACATTCAAGAGATGGCAACGCTCAAGTTCCCAATCTCTGTTGATATTCATGATAAAAAGATCCTTGTTGTGGATGATGTTACAGATACGGGTAAAACACTAAGTCTTGCTGTAGAATATCTGGAAAGCCTTAAGCCAGCAGAGATCAAAACTGCAGTTCTCCAGCACAAAATATGTTCGGATTTCGTGCCGGATTATTATGCTAAAAAGGTTGTTAAATGGAGGTGGATAATTTACCCATGGGCTGCTTACGAAGATCTTGCAGGATTTACCGAAAATATAATTGCTGACAGGACTTTAACCCCTAAACAAATTTGTAATGAATTTGATGCCTGCTACAGTATAACTATAAAAGGATCTGATCTGACAAAGATACTTGAAGACTTGAATGAAAGGGGACGCATAGAGTGCATTGATGATAAAAGGAAGATGCTATGGAGAAAAGCAAACGTTTCGAAATAAGCCGTAGCTAAGTGTATTACACGTCCTTTGATGTGTATAAAATAGAGTTCTTTAAGGTCTATGTTAATTGCTGTGCCAATTTATGTAAACCCCGTCCTTTTAGGACTCACGTCACTCCTTTTTCTTCATGATTTGATATTCTTATTTTAGTGTTTTATATCATCCGATGTTGGAAAGTTCCCACCCGAAATGTTCCCTGATGATAGTGTAGGCCATCTGTGGGGGGAATGCTCCTACCTCTGTTATTATCATGTCAATGTATTCGGCAGGTGTTATGTCGAATGCAGGATTTTTGACTTTCACATTTGGCATTTCTGCAAGAACCTTTGGATCAATGACTTCATCTGCTGACCTTTCTTCGATATCTATCATGTCACCAAGTATCGTGTTTGGGATGAACTTGAAAGTTTCAGCAACGCTTAGAACATTCTTCCTTGCTTCGTGTGCAGCATGGGCCAATTGTGATGTTCCTACCTTGTTTACAAGAGCACCATTGAACGTTATTGCATCAGCTCCAACTATTACGGTATCAACCTCTTTCATGAAGTATCTGACTGCAGAATCCACGATCAATGTGGTGGGAATGCCGTAATCGTTCAGTTCCCTTATGGTAAGGAATCCCTGTCTTCTCGGGCGTGATTCGGTTGCTATGACCGAGATGTCCTTGCCCTGCTTGAAAGCAGTAGATATGACCGAAAGTGCTGCATGGGAATTGGAGTGTGTCATGATAACGTCCCCGTCATGTATCCTTTTAGCACCGATCTTTCCCATTTTATCAAGAGCTTCTCCTGCATGATTGAGGAACATATCCGCATTCAGGACTATTTCCTCCCGTGCTCCTGCTACATCATCAGAATAATGACGTTTTGTGATCTGCACTGCATTTGAAAGGGATACGGCGGTAGGCCGTGTCTGGATAAGGACATTTGCAGCCTCATCCACTTTCCTGTTGAAATCCGTTATGTTAGTAACCTTGAGGCTCAGTACGTAATCACGAAGTGCAGCAGAGGCGGCTTTGGCGGCCCTTCCTGCTCCACATATCTCCATTGTCCTTATTTTTTCTGCGGTGTCAAGTAATTGCTGCATAAAGATACATTGGGGGTGAATGCATTTATATGTATTTGGTTATGTGCCGGGCTTCAATCCTGCATGCGTTTTCGACGTAGTGTGGTAGTATCAGTAGAATGCCATGACCCTGAATTAAAACGCGACGATTGCGCCTTATGTGAACATTTTAAATGCTGGAACGACTTCCCACGCGAAAGGGGATATGAATATACGTGTAACAAGTTGAATCGTTTAATCAAACATGAAACAGTTGAACCCCATCTTCTTCCTTGTTAGCCATCCCTCTCTCCAATACAATAATTGCAAAGATTTATTTGTGTATTTGTACAATTATTGTATATGTATATTCAGTGGGGTTCTGGAATATGTTAACATTAATCGAAGATAAAAGAGGGATATTAAATGGAATCTAAAAGGGATTCTTTATCAACGCATCTAAGTATCTTTTTGATTCTGGTCCTTGTCAACACACTCATTTCAAGGTTTGCAATTGTCAATTCTCCAATATCTCCGACTCCGGGTGTATCCGGAATATATTTTGCGGCGGCTTTCATGATCGCTTTTGGGCTGTGGTATGGAATGTGGGGTGCTCTATCTGCTTATCTGGGCTGCCTGATAGGTGCAGGAACTCTTGTCGACATGCCTTTTTCACTAAACATAATATGGTCTCTTGCAGATTTCTGGCAGGTTCTTATACCGCTTATAGCTTTCATTTCACTGGGCGCTGATATCACTCTGAAGACACGGAGGGATGTAGCCATTTTTCTTGTGTTCGGACTTTTCCTCAATAATCTAGTGGGTGCTGTATGGGGTTCTTCCGTACTTGTTGCCGGGGGAATTGTCCCATGGTCTGAATACAGGATTGTTTTCCAAGGATGGTTCATTGGCAATCTGGTTGTTACAATCCTCATAACGCCTCTTCTGCTCAGGTTCGTAACTCCTTATCTGAGTAATACAAGATCATATATCAGGGGTTACTGGAGCTGATGCCTTTATTCTCTAAAAAAGAAAAGTAAACACTCCACAACCCTCTTTTTAGGAGGCACAAATATAGAAGTCACCCAGCTTCACTTCGAAACTCTCCAACCTTTCCATCACATGAGCATTGAGAGCATCTACCTTGTAGAACCTCTTTGCCAATTCAACTTATTACTCACTAACGTTACCAAATTTGTCTATCAAGCAACCTAGTAAAGAACCCGCCGAGTCCAGTAAGAAACTTTAGATAGACCTAGATAGATGTCGATTTTCTGCAAGAATTGAGTATATAATTCTCTGTCTTTTTTGTACTTAACCTCAGTGGTAATTTGCGTGGTTCTGGTCAGAAAAAAAGCTGCCCTACATCAGCTGGGAGAATTGAGTTAGGCAGCACTTGTATTTTGTCGAGGCGTGAGGTTCGAATCATACACCCCGCATTTTAAGAAGGGGATATAGGTAACGATGAAAAACGGAACTTTTATAAATTTTTGATTTCCATAGGTTCGAATTTTACCCCTCGCATAGAAAGTTGGGGTAATAGGTATCTTGAAAAATAGATACTCAGAAATTTAAGAAGTAATCTCTAAAAATAGAATAGTAAAAAGTTTGAATGTAACTCATTTGAGTTCATCTGATAAATCATCAATTGTGCTTTTTGCCTCATTAAATATTCTGATTGCATTTTCCTTTTTATTTGATTTCATTTGCGTTAAATCATCAAGGTTATTGAAAATGATTCGATTTTGATTAGATGGATGAGTAATAGAAATCATTTTTACATTCTTATTTGATAAAGTCGGATCATTTTTCCAGAAATCGATTTGATGAAATCGACCGTCTTTTGTAGGTGTATCAAGAAAAATGATTAACTTCAATTGATTACTAAATCTAAAGTGCTTGAAAAAGCATCCTATTTCATTTTGTACATTTCTGAACACTTTTTTTGGTGGTTCAGCACTTTTTTTCACTGGATGAAGTATAGCACAGTTAAATGCTTGAGTTAATTGAATTCCAGAATCTAAACTATTATCTAAATTTTCAAACATACCATTCCATTTCGTCTTTGGGTCGTTTGTTTCCCAATATGATACAATTTTGCTCAAGTAATCAAATAAACCAATTTTACTCAAATACTCAAAAAGATTATCTCGCATTCCATTAGCATAAATAGATGAAAAACAAGCTTCATGCATTGACTTACCATTTTTCAATGCTTTTACAAATAATTCATGACTTTTATCAGATGTTGTTTTCCCACAAATAATTACATGAGGTTTATCAGGATAATTTCCTACTGGAGAATAATTTATAAAATATTCACCTACTTTTAGTGGAATTTTTATTTCTGTTGTTGAATTAGTTTTTATTTTCTCAAATTCATCATAGAATATTTGTTTATCATTAAAACATGAAAGAGAACAAATGTCTGTTGTTTTTAGCATATATGTGACTCCATCAAATAAAATTTAAAACGACATTCACTATAAACTTATTTATACAAATAAATAGTGTATGTTCTAAAGTTTAACTACTCTTACTATTGAGGATTCCCAATGCTCGATCTCAATGAATTCCAAACCAGAACACAGAAAATAGATGTTCTTCTCAAAGAACACGGATGGGATATTTCTGACAGATCAAAGGTTATAGTTGAAGTTGATACCAAGCAATCTGATTTTAGTAAGCAGATTTACAAGCAGGTTAATGAAACTCTGAAAAACGATATGGATAGCAAGTATGCCGATTACCTTTTGCTTGATAGTCTAGGTGATCCTATTGCTATTATTGAAGCAAAGAGGACCTCAAAAGATTCTATTGTAGGACAAAAACAGGCTGAGCAATATGCTGATGATATTAAAGCTCAAACTGGAAAAGATGTCTTCATTTTCCTTTCCAATGGTTATGATATCTGGTTCTGGGATCGGGAACGCTACCCTATGAGACAGGTCAAAGGATTCCATTCTCAAAAAGACCTTGAAAGAATGGATTACCAGATACAAAGCGGGAAGATTGAATCTGATATCGAGGTAAATACGGATATTGTTGACCGTGCAAAAAGCATCGAGGTTACAAAGAGGGTTGTTGAACATATCCGTAAAGGACATCGAAAAGCCCTGATTGTCATGGCAACGGGTACGGGCAAGACCCGTGTTGCAATGGCCATTATTGACCAGCTTATGTGTGAAGGTCGTATTCAGAAGGTCTTGTTTTTAGCTGATCGTAAGGAACTTAGAAAACAGGCTTATGATAAGGGATTTATGAAATTTTTCCAGGATGAGTCTAAGGAAAAAATCCTTTCAGGCAATTATGACCCTAACAAAAGACTTTATGTTTCCACCATCCAGACCTTCCAGGAAATCTATAACCAGAAAGACAAGAATGGAAGATACAAGATATCACCGGGAGAATTTGACCTTATCTTCTCAGACGAAGCTCATAGGTCTATTTACTCCAAGTGGAAAGGAATCTTCACCTATCTCGATGCCGTCCAGATAGGACTGACAGCTACACCAGCGGACCTTGTTGAGAGGGATACATTCAGGTTCTTTGAATGTGATGATAATACTCCCACAGCCCTTTACTCCTATGATGAAGCAATAAAGGATGGTGTTCTTTGTGATTTCCGCAAGAATGTATCAGGAGCAAGAACACATTTCCAGATAAAAGGGATTAAACCTGATGATCTCAGCGAAGAGGAACGTGAGGAATTGATCGCGAAAGGTATTGACCCTGATACGATTGATTTTGAAGGTACTGAGCTTGAGAAAAAGGTTGCTGTGAAAGGGACATCTGAAGCAATTGTCAGAGAATTTATGGAGAATTGTATCACTGATGAGTCTGGAACATTGCCTGCCAAGACCATCTTCTTTGCAATATCAAAGAAACATGCTCTGAGATTATGGGAGGCTTTTGAAAGACTATACCCTGAATACAAGGGACAAATGGCAAAGAGGATCGTCTCTGATGATTCAAGGGCTTCAGAATTGATCAAAGATTTCCGGGAAAAATCATTGCCAAGGGTCGCAATCTCTGTTGACATGATGGATACAGGTATTGATGTTCCTGAGGTGTGTAATCTTGTGTTTGCAAAACCTGTGTTCTCAAAGATCAAATTCTGGCAAATGCTGGGTAGAGGTACAAGGTCTGATGCTGTATGCGAAAATCGGGAATGGTTGCCAAATGGTGAGAAGGAATATTTCAAAGTATTTGATTTTTGGAACAATTTCGAGTACTGGGAAATGAACCCAAAGGGTGTCAAGAACGAATCCCCTGAAGCTATTACAAACCGTATATTCCTGTTCAGACTCAAACAACTGGACGAACTGAAGACTCGTGGTAATGAGGAACTTGTAGAAAGGGTCAAGACGACCATTATTGAAGACATCAAATCCCTTCCACAGGATTCTGTGAGTGTAAAGGAACACCTTCAAGATGTGGAAAAAGCACTTTCTCCAAAGCTCTGGGACAATGTCGGACTCAATCCGATTGAGTTCCTTCTGAAGAAGATAATGCCTTTGATGAAGTTTAAACCGGGCGTGAATCTCAATGAAGCAAACTTCACCTTAAAGTGTGAGAAGCTTGCCTATGCTATCCTTCAAAATAATACCCAAGAAATTGAACGTCTGAAAGAACCCATTGCCCAAATGGTTGACCGCCTACCAAGGACTTTGGACAAGGTAAAGGAAAAAGAGGATCTGATTGACAAAGTCCTGTCCCATTCATTCTGGAATGATATTGTTTTTGAGGATGCCAAGATGATGATCGATGAGATCTCACCTCTGATGCGCTATATGAACAAAGAGCCCAGAAAAACCATTGTAATTGACATGGGGGACACGATAGAAGAGAGGAAAGAGTGGGTAATCGGTGATGAAAAAGCTGAATATGAAACAGCATACATGGAGAAGGTGGAGAACAGGATCAAGAAACTTGCAGAAACACATCCTGTTATCATCAAGATCAAGAATGATGAGGTCTTGACAGAAAGCGACCTTCAACAGCTTGAAGATACACTTTTCAACTCGGAGCTTACCCTCAGCGAATCAAGGCTCAAGCAGATATTTCACAGGCAGAACTCAACCCTTGTGGATTTCATAAGACATATCCTTGGACTTTATGAATTCCCATCACCTGATAATACGATCAAGGATGCATTCCAGACCTTTGTTATCGAGAATAACAAACACTATACAGCAGACCAACTCAATTTCATCAGAACAATCCAGACGGTTTTCCTGCGAAAGAAACATGTCGAGTTCTCAAACCTCTGGAACGCTCCATTCACAAACTTTGGCACAAATGCACCCATGCCAATGTTCAGCAAGGAAGAATTAAATGCTTTCATTGACATCTGCAATGGAATCGAGAGAGAAATATTTGCTTCAGAGGCATGATTAATGAAACATGAATTACCAGACGGCTGGAAATATATCCAGCTTGGCGACTTAACCAAAATAAAAACTGGAAAACTAGATGTAAATGCACAAGATAAAGATGGTCAGTATCCTTTTTTTACATGTTCTCAAAAAACCTACAAGATAGCTTTCTACGACTATGATTGTGAATGTGTCCTAGTTGCAGGAAATGGCGATTTAAATGTGAAATATTATGATGGTAAATTCAATGCATATCAGAGAACTTACATAATAGAATCATTGGATAAAGAGATCCTTGATGTAAAATATTTATATTATTTTTTGCGTAAATATATAACAATATTGAGAAATAAAACTATTGGAGGAGTTATAAAATACATAAAGCTTAGTTACTTGACTGAAATAAAATTACCAATTCCTTCCATTAAAATCCAGAAAAAAATTGTCGCCATCCTCGAAAAAGCAGACGAAACAAGAAAACTCCGAACACAGGCTGATGAATTTTCACACCAGCTTCTTCAAAGCGTATTCATGGAGATGTTTGGAGATCCTGTTAAAAATAATAAAGGATGGAACATTGAGAAAGTTGAAGATGCTGTATTAAGTATCGAAGCTGGATGGAGCGCAAACGGGGAGCAACGACGTCACACATTGAATGAATACGGTGTTTTAAAAGTAAGTGCTGTTACTCAAGGAATATTTTTACCTGAAGAACACAAAGCAATTAAGGAAAATACTGAATTAAAAAAAGTAGTTATCCCTGAAAGAGGCGATGTATTATTTAGCCGAGCCAATACTCTTGAACTAGTCGGTGCAACGTGCATTATCAAAAAAGATTATCCATGCTTATTATTACCTGACAAGTTATGGAAAATTAAAGTTGATACAAAGGTAGTAACACCTGTTTTTTTAAAATTCGTTTTGAGCCATCCTGCAATCAGGGCAGAAATTTCTAAAAAATCCACTGGTACAAGTGGTTCTATGTACAATATATCAATGAAGAAATTGAAATCAATTAACATAACCATTCCACCGATTGAAATTCAAAATAAATTCACAAATATTGTTGATAGAATCGAACAAATTAAAGATAATCAAAAGCAATCATCCGAAGAAATTAGCACTCTTTTTAATGCACTTACGCAGAAAGCCTTCACCGGAGATTTGATACATTGAGCATACCAAGGTACAGGAAAAAATTCAAATTTGGAAGTTTAAAATCTTTAGTTGATCTGAATTGGGGGAAATACGGACCCTATGGTTATGTTGGTGCAAAAGCAAAAAATGGTATCTCTGTAGGTTACTCAATAGGTACTCGTGGACAATATGGATACGGTAGTTACAATAAAAAGGGATGGCAAGCTCGAATAAAATATAATATCGAATCTGGAAATATCTCGCCTCGAATAAAGAAATATACATCCAGAAATAAAAGACAAAAATGGAACTAATATCATGAGACTTTCACCTGAAATCAAAACAAAGATAGATGGCCTCTGGGATAGGTTCTGGAGTGGAGGTATGTCAAATCCCTTACAGTCCATTGAACAGATGTCATATCTCATATTCATGAAAAGGCTTGAGGACATGGATGTTCTAGAGCAGAGGCGTGCATATGCCATGGATAAGGAGTACATATCCATCTTTGAAAGCAATGAGGATTGCAGATGGTCTGTTTGGAAGCATAAGTCCGCTGAGGATATGCTCAAGCACGTCAGAGACGTCGTATTTCCGTTCATAAAGACAATTCGTGATGGTGAGAAAACGCTGTTCTCACAGCACATGAAGGATGCTGTATTTGTTATTCCAAAGCCAACTCTTTTGCAGGAAGCAGTTGGTATTATCGATGAACTCAATATAGCTGCTCAGTCAACAGATGTGCAGGGAGATCTCTATGAATACCTTTTAAGTCAGCTATCCACAGCCGGCAAGAATGGACAATTCAGGACTCCAAGGCACATAATCAGGATGATCGTGGAGCTTGTTGACCCCGACATCAATGACAAGATATGCGACCCTGCGTGTGGTACAGGTGGTTTCCTTTTCACCGCTCACAAACATATACTCAGGAAATACACATCTCCTGATTTGATCGAGCAGGATCAAGAAGGGGAATATCACAACCTTATTGGAGATAATATCACCGAACAGGAGCACTGGGATAAACTACACCATGATACATTTTATGGCTTTGATTTCGAGTCCACAATGGTCAGGATAGGACTTATGAACATGGTGCTCCATGGAATCAAATATCCTCACATCGAGCTTGTTGATACTCTCTCAAACCTATACAGTGAAGAAAATTGCTATACCGTGATTCTTGCCAATCCACCTTTCAAAGGCAGCATAGACAAGGATGATATCAATGACAAGCTGACACTTGACACAAAGAAGACCGAACTGCTCTTTGTGGAGAACATGATCCACTTGTTGGAGATCGGTGGAAAATGTGGTGTAATTGTTCCTGATGGTGTACTCTTTGGTAATTCAAGGGCACACACGAACCTTCGTAAGATACTGCTTGAGAAATGCCAGCTTGAAGGTATCGTCTCCATGCCATCAGGGATCTTCGAACCCTATGCAGGAGTATCAACTGCTGTACTGATATTCACCAAGGGAGGAAACACGGAAAAGGTCTGGTTCTATGACATGGAAGCGGATGGCTATTCTCTTGACAAAAAGAGAAATCCTATCGACATGAAAGGGGATATTCCTGATATAATTGAAAGTTTCCGGAACAAACATGAAGAGAATCCTGAAGACAGGAAGGGTAAATGCTTCTATGTTCCATTTGATGAGATCAAGGAAAATAACTACGATCTTTCAATTTCCAAGTACAAGGAAATTGAGTATGAAGAGATTGAATATGAGATGCCAGAAGTTATTCTTCAGAAGATCGATGAGCTTGAGGATCAGATAAAGGCTAATGTTGCTGAGTTGAGGAAGATGTTAAAGCAGGATCTATAATTCTGCTTTTCGTTTCTAAAATGCTATTTATTAGATTTTTTCTTGTCTTTTAGCTTGTCTTTTATGTCGCTTTTCAGTTGTCGCATTGTCTCCTGGAATTGTCGCCTAATTTTTATTGAAAAGAGACACCAAAACCCCCATGAAATTAAGCATTTGCGACAAGTTTTTCCCATTGATTCAAGCGCTCTCTTACATGAGCATTAAGAGTAAAAGGCTTATTAGCCTCAGCATTTTTCTTCATATAATGCAATGTTCCCTTTGAAAATCCTAGCTTTTTCCAATCCGAATATGATATGCTAAGTATTTTCTGTCGTATGTCGCTTGAATCCTGTCGCTTTGTCGCATACAGCGGTTCTAAAAAATCAATCTCTTTGCGTTTACCAGTCAAATAATAGGCTAATTCCCTAGCTTTCAGGAGAATTACATAATTCCACATTGGCATTTTATCTTGGTATCTAACTCTTTTGTTAAACCACAAATTGACTTCTTCAGCCAGCTTCTTAGCCCCACTGGGCCTGAGCCTTAACGAATAATTCTCTGTCCTGATGAAGTCTTTCTTGTCTATGACATTTGTCTCTATCAGGTTAAGAACAGCAAAATCAACAAGGAATCTGAAAGGTTCCTGAAGATCATAAGCCAAACTATTCTTGCTAGGATTCATTTCATGCAAAAAGCCCACGTGAGGATCTAGCCCCACAGCGTTGATGGCCCGCAGGCACTCTGCCTCTAACAAAGCGTAGCCGTAGTTAAGCATGGCATTTACCATATCCCCAGCCCCTATGGCCCTCCCACTCTGGTTAATTCGTGATTCTAAATTGTATTTCTCAGGGATAGCTTTTGAAAATTCATTCCAGTACTTGTAGGCAACACCACCCTCTACACCCAATATTCCCCCGATTGTGTTGATTTTCTTTAGTTTATCAACATCCTCAGAGAAATCAAAATCAACAGTAGGATATCGTTGATTTAGGAAATCAAGGACAACTGTTGATTTATCAATTTTGGCATCAATAAAGCTCCTTGCCATCTTTATTCTATTTTCTTGATTCTCAAATGCATGGTATTGAGCGAACTTTGTCTTTATGTTGGTACTCTCAGGAGGAAGCATTGTTGTTAACAATTTTCCATCCCAGTTGAGAATTGATATCTGTACATTATGTTTAATCAACCACCTGATAGCATCAAGAGTGAGGTTTCCATTTTTCCCATAGATTATGATACTATCAACATCCATCCTTTTTGGAGAAAACATATATTCTTCTGGTTCTTCAGTGGTTGAAAATCTCCCATCCTTGATATGAAGTTTTGATCCGTTTACACGCATGTCGATACCATGACCGTTTAGAAGAAGGAATTTCATTATCAATCAACTCCTGGGAAATCTGGTTCTTGTGAAACAATGCCTAGGTTTTTCCTTGCCCGATGCTTAATTTTCTGGATTACCTCAGCGTTTTTGGTCTTGCCTTCTTTTTTCAACTTTAATTCATGATTAAAGAGTTCCGTTCTATGATTTTCAATCACATTTGAAGTAAATGGAGTTTCATATTCATCTTCTACAGTAGAAAGGTCTTCTAATTCTATAGAATCTTTAATTAGTTGATCAACAACATCTTTATCATTAGACCAACCAAGTAAAGCAATAATGTATCCTCTTAATGATTTTCTCCTGTTTGGAGACAAAGGGTATCTACCTAATAAATGCTTCAAAACACTCAAATATTCATCTTCATTTGCTGGTTTTATTCTCTTTTTAATAACATGATTATACAGAATTATGAGAATTCTATAGACCAGTTCTTCATCTTTTTCATCTAGATTTTTCGCAATGATGTTTAATTGAATAGGGTCCAGAACATAAACATGCTCATAACTAAAAATTTCTGCTACGACTGAATGTTTGTCATCAATAGTTCCTTTTTCAAGAATTTTAAAGATATCATCTAAGTGTTTTTTAATATCAGATGTTTGTTTTAAAATGAGATATGTGGCCCTAGCATCTGTTTCTTTAATTCCAAATTTAGCAAAGTTTTCAGGTTTTACAATTTTTAAGATTCCAAGATCAGCCATCTTGTCAATTTTTCGGTTGATGCTTTTCTCACTATATCCTCTTTCTTGTTTGTGTTTTTCCGTGAGATAATCTATGAGTTTTCTTCTCCTGATTGGGCCAGTTTTTTGGATGATTGATTTTACTTCTGAGTCAAAATCATACTTAATACTCTCATTATCATACCTATATAGAAAGGAATCTGATGACAAACTCATACTCAAATTTATACTCAAATTGGTATATAATCTTTCCGACATTTGTTGCTTTTGTGAGAACAATGAATTCTACCAGAATTATTGCAACACTATCTCCTTATCTCAAGGAGAAACTGGAAAAGCTGTCAGACAAACTAGGATGCTCTCAGGCTGAAGTGGTCAGAGTAGCATTACTGAAATTAGCCGAGGAAGAGCTATGACCAGAAGACGGTTCTCTGAGAAGTTCAGGACCTATGGAGAATGGCTCAAAGCAGAATCCCGGGATTCAAGATATGCAAAACGAATAATTCGTTTTCATGAACGTTTTCCAAACCTCATCCTTAAAGAGTTGAGGGATGTCAGGCTCAAAGACCAAGATCTAAGCACTCGCTCCTGGGACAGTCTATCATCTCAGGAAAAGAGGGACAGACAACTTTCTCTTCAAATATTAAGAGAAATAAGAACTGGTAGCCACCTTAGCCGTGTAACGGAAAAGCTTGGAGTCAAAAAGGATTTTGCTGTAAAACATCTCGGGAAATACCTCTACAAATCAGGAGGAAAGTGGAAGGTTACAGCCTCAGACAGAATTGAGGTTGAGATGCTTTTCTATGAGAGGGGAGAGGGTCAGAGAACGATCATTACAGCTAGCTCGAAGGATCGGTCCTTGATTGGTCAGTACTTTGCTCTTGTACAAAAGGCACTGAGATACAATGACCCTACAGTTCTTGACAAGTTCAAGGATAGAACAATTGTGGATGCTGAAGGCAATGTACACCATTTTGAGACGGATCTTGATAGGTTGTATGAAATAATGGAAGCTCAGGAAGAGCCTGAGTTTTTAGAGATATATCAAAACTGAGGAGTGGATACTTTGAAAAAAGAAGACTATGCGAACTATATTAGAAGGAACAAGAAAGGAAAGAAGCCACCTATTGCTTGTGCTATATGTGGAGAGGATGATAAAAGCGTTATTGAACGACATCATGTTGATGGGAGGAATAATTCAGAATGGATTAAACCTCTTTGTAAAAACTGTCATACAAAGATAACAGCAGAGCAGAACAAACTCAGCCCTAAAGCAAGATCCAAAGATGCAACTCTGCAAAATCTGAAAGCCTTTAACATAATCTCACTTGGGGCTTTGCTCAGGTTAATTGGTGAACGATTGATCAATATTGGTATGGGGATGACTGTACATGTCTAAGATAGCTGCAAGGGCTTTCACCCAAAAGTGTAATCCCACCACGAAAAACTACCCTCAAAGAAAAGATCCTCCTTTGAGATATGACAGAGTACTGGTATTTGATACTGAAACAACAACTGATCAGTACCAAAACATGAAGATTGGTCATTTTGAAATATTCCAGGATGGATATACTCAGCATGAAGGGTTATTCTATGACTCTTCAAAGTTAGACGATAGTGAGAACAAGGTTATAGAGGAATATTCCAAAAATCAGAAACTTGCACTTTATACCTTAGAGGGATTTGTAGATGAAGTATTCTATCCAGAGACATTCAATCTTGGTACGCTATGTGTTGGTTTCAATCTTGCTTTTGATATTATTAGAATAGCAAAGAGATCGGGTGATTCAAAGAAAGGGAATAAGGGTGGTTTCACTCTTACCTTGTCAGATAATCCATTCAATCCTCCTATAATCATTCGTAAGATGGGAGAATCCAACACTTACAAGTTCTCCACAACGAAACAAAACAAAGGTGAAGAATACTTTTCGGGTCATTTCCTTGATGCTCAAACCCTTGGTGAAGTTCTCCTGCAAAAGAAGCATATCTCACTTGAGAAAGCTTGTGAGCTGCTTGACACAAAACACAAGAAAATAAAGGATATAGACCATGGTACTGTTACTAAAGAGTATATCGACTACATGATTATGGATGTTAAGACCACTTATGATGTTTATAGGGAATTGCTTGATGAACTGGATTTATATCAGATAGATATTCCTTTAACAAAGATCTTCAGTGCAGCATCTCTCGGAAAACATGCTCTTAAGCAGTTGGGAGTTCAACCATTTCATAAACAAAACCCTCTCTTCCTGCCTGATATACTAGGTAATATCATGACTGCTTACTTTGGAGGTAGGTGCGAGTGCATGTTCAGGAAACAGCCAAAAAAGGTCACAGTCCTTGATTTTACTAGCATGTATCCAACTGTTACAATGGTTCTTGACCTTTGGAAATTCATCATTGCCGAAAAGTTACAAAAGGAAGATGCAACCAGTGAGATCAAAGAACTGCTCTCAAAAGTGTCCCTTGAGTACTTGCAGAATAAGGAAAATTGGGAAGACTTTGTAGCAATGGTCAAAATAATTCCTGACGAAGATATACTGCCTGTGAGAATGGACTATAAGGGAAAGAAATCAACCTTGAATGTAGGACTTAACTATCTTTCGTCCAAGTCTCCCATGTGGTTTTCCTTGCCTGATGTAATCAGTTCTGTGCTCTTAACAGGGAAAGTCCCGGAGATCATTGAAGCGATCCGTTTTGTTCCTTCAGGTGTGCAGGATAGTCTTGTGGAATCATCAATTCTTGGTATTAATCTTGATCCCAGGAAAGACAATCTTATTCAGACATTTGTTGAAGAGAGGCAGAAGATCAAAACAAGAATGAAGAGCTTGAATAGAGGCACATCAGAGTATCGTCATCTATCAAGTCAGGCTCAGGCTATAAAGATCCTTGTTAATGCCATGAGTTATGGAATTTTCATTGAACTGAACCCCGAGGATAAGAAGAGTGATATTGAAGTCTATGGCCTTGATAGCTTTGATACGTCTGAGAATAGGTATGAGAAAGCCGGGAAGTACTTTCATCCACTGCTGGCAGTGATGATTACTTCTGGCTCACGCCTGTTTTTATCCATGGCTGAAGCCAAAGTAAAGGACCTTGGCTCGGCTCATGCTTACATGGATACTGATTCTGTGTTTGTCCCACCTGAGCACGCTCAGGAGATCATAGATTATTTCCAACCACTAAACCCTTATGATCTTGATATCTCTTTACTGAAGCCTGAAAAAGATGATATGTGGTTCTATGGGATATGTTCCAAAAGATATGCTCTTTACAACAAAGAAGGAGATAATTTCAGCTTCTATGAGCATGAGAGATCCTATAAGTTACATGGTTTAGGTCATTTGACCAATCCCTTTCCTAATAGCGATAAAGACTGGCATGCTGATGTCTGGCTGGATATTCTTCGCTTACATTATGGAATCATAAAGCCAATTGATATTGAAGAAAAATACTCTTCACTCTTTGCTGTTTCAAGGCTCACAGTTAGTACAGCTAATGTGCTGAAGAGGTTTAAAACGATTAATGACGGCCAGCCATGGTCCAAGCAGATAAAGCCTTTCAACTTCTGCAATGTCGGCTTTCAGACCATTAAAGATGATGGGAAACCAATCAAACCATTAGCTCCTTTCTCCAAAGATCCACAGAAAATAGTCTATGAGCCATTTTTAGACTACAATACGGGTGAGATCAAGCAGGGAATGGAATATTTCAAAACTCTGAGTAGGACAATTTTGGAGTATGCAAATCATCCTGAGTACAAGTATGAAGGAGATATTGGACAGATGAAACGCAGGCATATCCACGCGGATAGTATCGTTCTCATTGGCAAGGAGGCTAACAATATTGATGATCAAGCCTTGGATATAGGACAAGCTCAGGTCTTTATCAACAAGCAGGATATCATGGACAAAATAATGCAATTGGATGCAGAAATGGGTAGGAAGGTTGGTATTGCTTACAGAGGTACTCTGAAAAGGATACAGGACAAAATAAAGCTAACAGGGGACATAAACCTTAATACAAATTTTATGAAAGAACTTGTGGATAAGCTCATTTGAGAGCTTATTCCTCTTTTTCTTTTTGTCTTACAATCTCATCAAGTGTTTTGTCGTCTTTATTTTTCCATTCTCTCCAGCCATTTGCCGTTCTAGCTAATACAACGGAAGCGGCCAGAGATGGTGAAGAAAATGTGAAATTTTCCTGAAAAACATAAACACCATTTTCTTCTTTTAGTATCCCTTTATCTAGAAGGTTTATCCTGAAAGATTTTATTCTTTCTTTAATGGATGGAGTTTCTTTAATGTTTGATTTTGAGTCTTTATTGACAACAAAACCTTCTTCAGTATATTCACCTACTGCATCGGCCTCTTTGCTTTTACAGTAGTACATATTTTTCTTGCTCCTCTTTGATTGCTCAAAAATAGGATAGCCAAGAGTAGTCATGATTATTTTTAAGTCCTCAAAAATACGCAAAACAAAGTCTCGATCCTGATTTGTTAAAGATGATTGAGTGGGATTGTTACTGTTTTCAAGAGTACATTTGTTAACCTTTTTTGCTTCATTGCAGGCATGGTTTTCAAGGTACTTGATATGAGCTTTGTTCAAATTGTTCTTTTCAGAAACAAAGCATATAGCTTGGTTCCAGAAGTCTTTCTCCTTGTTATGTTTATTAAGCCGAGTTAACAATACCTCAGATTCTCCAACATAAATACTCGGCTTTCCAACTTCGTCTTTTTCGCCTATTAGGAAATAAACACCCGGCTGAGTAAGCTCTGGATTTTGTGATGCATCACTCAATTTTGCCCTCGGAATTGAAACCGCTTTGACAATAGAATCTAAAAAATCACATATCTTAATGCTTTGGGGATTGGCATCTGGCAGGTAAATTGAAATTGTTCTTCCTATTGTCATGAATTAAAATTCCTTTCCTAGAATTATTTTTGAACTATTAACTGGACATTAAAAATGTTTTGCAAGTTGCTTTAGTAAATCTTTGTAAATGACTAATACTCTATCATAATCATCTGACGAAATCCAACTATTATGTGCAACATGGTTTCTTGAAACTGCACTATGTTCTATCCATGTTTCTATATGGCTTAGTTTAGTAAAATAAGCATCAAACAAATCAGTCCAATTCCGTTCAATAATTTTATAAAGATCGTTTATGTCAACATAGAATAGGTCTTTATCGCCTCTTACAGAATGAAACGGTGTCTTTTCTCCATTTGCAATTCTGGTTTTCACTCTATTTCTTACTGGTCTTGGTATATCGAGATGATTCCAATAATCATCTCCATATTTATCTTTTGATACATTATCAATGAATGTTCTAAGAGTGTTTTCAAAGCAATAAATCAACAAATAAGCTTCTGTCATCTTCTTTCCATTTTCTAAAACATCAGTTGGAATTAATTTTTTGATAGTTGCATCATTAATTGCGTCCATTTGAAGATCATTAATCATTGCTTCAACGGGTTGCCTTTCTAAGATCTCTACATTGTGATTATCTTCATTAATCATTAAATTTAATGGTTTAAGTGTTTCATTTAAGAAATCTATCTTCGGCTCCCATGTATTATTATAATTTATTTCTAAAATCGTTTCAACAATATATTGTAATTCCTTTACATTAGATATATTATTTAACAAGAGGTATTTTATTTTTTCAGGTTTGTTTGGAAGTTGTTCCATGTCAGCATCCGAAAAATAAGTCTTCAAGGCAACTTCTACTTTTCTACGTCCTCCCACGTAAAAAACATTAGCAAACTTAGATATATTTTGTTCAATTTGAGATGAAATCATGACTTTAGAAGTATTTTAATTGTATTAATATGTTTTGATTTGATATAAAATTATAAGACAATATTAAAATTAAATTTGGCCAACATTACTTTTTAAATTTCTGAGTATCTGTTTTCCAAGATACCTATTACCCCGCATAGAAAGTTGGGGATATAGGGAAATCGGGAAAGGCAACAAGCTACCTTCGTAAATATTTTTGTCACCGATGGATAGTACAGGAGCATGGTTTTCTTTTACTTTTACAAGCCAGAAATCATAATTAAACCCATAGGTATCACCGGCTACAATATAGTCACCGTCGGAAGTCTGCTGGACAGAATATGCATAATCATCGGAACCACTGTCAAAGGTCATATTCCAGTCCTCGGCACCGGTGGAATTTGTCTTGATAAGCCAGAAGTCAGAATCAACATCGTAATCAGTCCCACCGGCTATAATATAGCCGCCGTCGGAGGTCTGCTGGACAGACCATGCATGATCACTAAAACCACCATCAAAGGTCACATTCCAATCCTCAAAAACTTCCACAGTAGCTGGAGATGCAGCCCCTATGCTTGAAAGTATTAGCATTACAATAGTAACAAGCAACATATACTTAACAATAAATTTATCATTTTCCATGATATCACCATATAAACACATATTAAAAATTTAAGATGATGCCTAAGATATAGACATTGTATATAAATATTAGTATATGTTAAGAAATTTGATAATTTGTATGATATGTTCACACGGATAACATTCATCTTTACCTGAACCCCAATAATTTTGTAAGCCACATAAATATGAATAAGATAATGGCACATAGGCAGAGGCACAATACCAAATGCAGGCATCTATATTTGTGCCATAAAGAACTTTGGAAGAGTTTTATAGCACAGATGTGACCGATGAGGAAGGAATATGACACCTCGAAACAAAACGTGGTGTTGTAGAATAAAAGTAGAGCTTCCCAAAGAGAGCAACATAAAGAGATTATTTCCAAAATTGCAGGTTCTGAAGGCTCCGGCAAAAAAGCTAAACTTCCACTCTCACTTGATTAAGCTGCAGAGGAGCTTACCAGAACTTGAAAAAGAGAACGAACATGTGCATTCGCATATCTACGAGCATACACATGTGAAAGTAAAGGATATTCTGCACTCATATAACCATCATACAAAAGGGCATGAGTGAGAAGTAAAACCCTATCACCCATCATTTACAAAGAATGATCTTGCATTAGCAATCGCATCATTCACCATTTCTTCAATATCCAGTTTTTCTTCTTCTCTGACGATCAGATCGAATGCAGCATTGATCTCCGGTCGTGCAGGAACTGCACCACATCCGGAGGTGGGCATAATGGAGATATCATAGGTACCAATACGCCTTGCAAGATCAATGATCTCAGTCTTATCCAATCCGATCAAAGGATGATAAAGAGGTATTCCAAGCCCATATATCTCAGCATGCATGTTAGCAGCTGTCTGTGATGCAACCTGTCCGATGGAAGAGCCAGTAACAATGCCATCAGCGCCTTCTTTTTTCATAATTTCATATGCCATGCGATACATAGTGCGCTTGCACAGAAGACATGTGTTCTTCTCATTGCAGTTCTTAATGAATGTGTCAAGATTCTTCCCATGCGGAACATCATACATCTTGATGTTATCTGCAGGAGACCACCTCTGTAATACTTCCACACATTTTATTGCCCTTTCGAGTGCACTGTCTTCAGCAAATGGTTTATTGTTGGCATAAACCGGTATTATTTTTACACCACGCCTCATCATAAGCCAGGCTGCGACTGGAGAATCGATACCACCAGACATTAGAACGATCATCTTACCCTGAGTTCCGAGAGGCAAGCCACCCACGCCCTTCACGATGTCGGTGAATACATATGCCTTGTTCTGCCTCATTTCAACGAAGATCTCACGATCCGGATCAGAAAGATTCACTTTCGGAGTCCTGCCAAGAGATTCCAGGCGACCCCACACTGCATCCCCGCAAAGGCGTCCAATGTCAGTGGATGAAAGACCAGTTTTACCTGAGCGGCGTGCACGGATACCAAAGGATTCGCCATCTTTTATCAGATCAGCACCAATGTCAGCACACACCTTTGCAGCGGCATCAATGTCAGCTTCGACCTTTATAGCAGAAGATGCGGACACGACTCCAAAAACATCTGCTGCTGCCTTTGCAGCACCAGTATCAGCTGATTCGATAAAAATACGGCCCCATTCCCTGTAAACCCTGGAGAACGATACATTCTCCTGCTTAAGCATGGCTTCAAGGTTACGAACCAGGACTCGTTCATACAGATTCCTGACACCCGGACTCTTAAGAGCCAATTCGCCATATCTTACAATAACCACGTCGTACATGAGGCATACTTATTCATACATGTTTTTTAAGCTATTTGGTAAAGGCAAAACTGACCAAAAAAATAAAGATGGCGAAAATTATAAATACTGATGAGATGATAATATAGGTTTACCGTCCCACCACCAATATAGGGGGCACGATGCAAATTTCGGCATCAGCAGGGACATGAGCGTGTTTGGGGAGTGGGAAACTCAACGCACCCATAGAGAGATCTTTGTAGATCATACGCAACCATATGAAATATTACTTGAAGTTAGGGGAAACGTAGCATGAAAACATTACACAAATGTCCAAAATGTAGCTCAAGATTGGAATTGAAAGGGGAAAACATACAGGTTTGCAATGTCTGTAAATACTGGACAGAAGCAGGAACTGCAAGACTTGATTCCATTACGATTCTTGAGTGAGGCGAGATCTTGGAAATCACTTTGAAATGTCACTTGTGTGACATTGATCTGAAGATCATGAGGATTGGCGATAACGCCATGTATTATTGCCAGAAATGTGGGAGAACAACCTCCATTGACTCTGCCCGCAGCATATCTGATCAAACTGCTTATACAGCCTGATGTGAATTGCCTGCGATCGACCTCAATTTTGCAACATAGGAATACAGGCTTTCCACATCTTTAATCTCTTTTTTTACCATTGAACTCAAACGGTCACGCATATGCATATCTACATCAATGCCAAAATACCTGAGATCTTCCGAGATCTTTGATGCCAGCAAGTCACCACGCCGATCCCAGTCGGTCAGGATCATAACTCTTTTACCAGTATCAACGATCCTGGCAGAAACCTCCGTAAGAGGCCGGTGGGTTGCAAGTTCAATGTCCCCATGGAAACCCAGTTTTCTTAAAGAAATAACATCCCTCTTCCCTTCAACAACAATAAGATAACCATTATTCGAACATTCCAGCATTTCTTCAAGAAGTTTCTCGATCAGTTCAAGCTTTCGTTGATATACAAAAAAAGGAGCTTTCAAATGGGGCCTGCCCGCTGGCACATTTGCAGTCTGTTCATGATCTGACATTAATATAGAATATTGGAATTCAAACCTTAATAATCATCCCATAAAATAAGAACTCCTAATTCCACTCACATCGATAATGTTATATATAAATGTCAATTAAACTTTATACAGATGGAGTAATCGACCAATCCATCAAGGAGTGGTATATATGGGTTGCATCTTTTGTGGAAAAGCTTGTACAGAAGCAGGGGTCGAAGGCGAATATGGAAAAGAGCTTGCCGAAGGCCGAATTGTCGGACATACTCACGTTTGCCTGGATTGTCTGGCAGAGCTAAAAGAGATCCTTGATATTGAAGAAATTGAAAAAAAGCTCGCTGAGACCGAATACGAAATTTTTGAAGAGGCCATACACTGAAAGGTATTAGTTGCCTGGCATAAATTAAGAAAGAAGACAGTCCGGACAGTTCCAACTGTTTAGGACTATCAAGAAGCAGTTTATCTTTTAATAGAGAATTCAGTGAATTCGTCAGAAGTATTGACCCAGCTAACATCGATGCTTTCAACGCTGGAATGTTCAGGCCCGATGCGCAGATTATCCAATAGCTCCGATATAAGGGATCTTTTACCCTGTGCAATGACCTTTACCCTTCCATCAGGTAAATTCCGGGCATATCCGACCAGACCTAATCTGGTCGCCACCTTCTGGGTAAAGCCCCTGAAGTACACACCCTGAACCCTGCCGGAGACATACACCTCCGCACAGGCATTATCATTATTTTCTGACATGAATACACTTTCCAGTACGTTCTTAGAGGAACTTTGGCCTCATTGAAAGCAACTTTGCAAGAGGTAAACTGCGGTATGGCATATCACCTATCTCGGACAGAACCCGTCCATTAAGCTCATCAGCAGTCATTTCGACCTTCATTGGCTTCTTTGGTTCGGACTCAGCACGTATGGTCACATTGACCTTTCCACTTTCCACTTCAGAATCGCCTATAACTGCCACGTATGGAACCCATTCACGACCGGCATCGCGTATCTTCTTACCCACGGTTTCTTCACGGTCATCAATATCCACACGGCATTGAAGAACGTCAGCAACCTGATTGGCAAATTCCATATGCCTTTCCGCAATAGGAATGACACGGACCTGTGTAGGGGACACCCATAATGGCAGATTTGGAACTTTACCAGCTTCTGCATCCATTGCTGCCTTTTCCAGGAGGGCATATATACATCTCTCAATTGCTCCGCTTGGAGAACAGTGAAGAACAACAGGATGTTGTGTCTCACCATTGGAATCAATATAATTGATGTCATAGCGCTCTGCATTTTCCACATCGATCTGAACGGTAGATAATGCACTTGCCTTTTCTATGGCATCCACGAAATTGAACTCGAACTTAAGGACGAAATAGAAGAACCTTGTATCCCACATTTCCACAAGTACAGGTTTGTCAACCTTTCTTGCAAGCTCTGTAATAAAGTCCCGATTACCTTCGTAGAAATCACGTGTAAAGCGAATAGCAACTTCAAAGTCACTTACATCAATACCGATCCTGTTCAATGTATCAATACACATGCTGTACTGCTCACCGAACTGAGACACGGCACCTTCCATGTCCGGACACAATGTGTGCATATCCGGCATTGTGAAAGCACGCAGCCTTCGAAGCCCCACAAGCTCACCACGCTGTTCCTTCCTGAAACTGTATCTGGTAAGCTCCATCATCTTAAGAGGAAGATGCCTGTAGGAAATGGTCATGTCATGATTCATCAGGAACTGCCCGAAACAGGCAGCAAACCTAAGGAACATGTGACGTTTGTCAGACTCAATGGAATACTGACGTGCAGGGAACCTGTCAAGATACTTCTTCAAAGTAGGATGGTTCATGTCGTACATCAATGGGGTTTCCACCTCCATTGCACCGATCTTTGCAGACTCATCAAGAACGAAATTCTCGATAAGTGACTTCATCAACCTTCCCTTAGGATAATAGCGCATATTACCGGAATCAGAACCAGGCTCATAATCTGCGATCTCAAGCCTGCGCATCAGCTCTACATGAGGTGGTGCTTTGTCAATATTCCTGTTCTTAGTGATCTCATAATCCACGAACTTCTTGAGATTGTCGTAGCCGGTAAAATCAAAGCCTTCTGCTTCATGAAGCTCTCCATCAGGAGTCAGGATGCGCCAGTAGGACTTTGCGGTGCTTTCTGCTTTCAGTGCTTCAGAAACTACCTCGTCCTTCTTTTCCTCAACTACAACCGCTTCACCGCAGGTTGCAGACCCTTCCGGCCTGATAGTACGGGAAAGTTCAGAGAGCGGATGACCTTTACAGCTGATACTGAATGCTTTATACCAGCCAAATGGAGCTCTCATGACATTGTACTTGCCAGAAAGTTCTTTTTCGATGCTCTTGAGCACAGAGACCGCTACCTTCGGAGATGAAAGATCGGAACTCAAGTGTGCATAAGGATAAAGCATCACATTTTCAGCTTTTACCTGACCTGCAACCTTCTCTATTTCAGCAACAGCACGTTCAACTACCTGCTGCTGATCAGCCTCATCGAAGCTCTCAACGGCCATGAATGCCGTAAGTGCTTCCTCAAGACGGCCCTGCTTGAAGGACTCCTCGATCTTTTCGGCCACAGGAGTGCTCTTTTTTACCTCATATTCAATGTAATCTGAATGGATAAGTAATAACTGCATGATCTCACCGGTTGAATAATCCTGTGCTTTAATTAAACCAATCCTTATTAACCTTTTTCAAGTAAGTGCTCTGGAAACAAAAATGGAACACAGATTAAAAAGAGATTTACTTTTCATTGTGCCTGTTCTTCTTCAACCTTTGCCACGTCTACCTGTTCAGCTTTAGCCTTATCAAGGCACTCCAAATAGACGCGGTAGGCTGCCACTAATGAACCCAGAAGTATCGGGGCTGCAAAGAAACCGGCAATTCCACCTACAAATGCACCACCCAGGAATGTCAGCATGATAAGGAACGGGTGAATGTGAGATTTTATACCTGCAAGATATGGACGCAGGAACAACTCAGGTGGCACGTAGATGACGATCGAACATATAACAAAGAATATCAGAGCGCTCTCAAGACCAAGACTGAAATAGCGTACAATCGAAAGAACGACCAGCACCATGTAGCCTGCAAACATGGGTATCGCAGATGCAACGAAGATAAGGGTTGCCAGCGCAAGCACATGTGACAGACCAAATGCATAGAATACGATAACAGAAAGCGTACTTACTGAAAGTGCAGCATACGCATTTCCAATGAACACACCACTAAGGATCACATCCATGTGATGTACATATCTTTTGACAACATTCTGATCCCCATCCGGAACGATCCTGAGCATTGAACGGTAAAGCGCATCACCATCTGCAAGAAGGAAAAAGCACATAAAAATAGCGATCATAAGATTGATCATGAACATCGCGATCCCACGTGCGTAGGAGACAAATACAAGATTGCCAAGAAGAGGCAGGACAGATAGAGAGGAATCCCATATCGTTTGCTGTATCTGTTCATAGTATGCCTGAGGTATATTGAGATTGCGTATAAAATCGAACAGAGATCCCAGTACAACACTTTGATTCTCGGTTATCCAGATTATCTGGTTAGCGATCTCGAGAATACCCATACCAAGTATCAGAATAATAGGTGCCACAATGAACATTGTAGCCACAAAAGCACCAAGATGCCGTTTCTTCTTCAATGGCATATAGATAGGACGTGCTATATATGCAAATACGAGTCCAAGCATTATGCCATCAGCAAGCGGCAGCAAGATATAAACAAAAGTGCAAAAAAGTATAACTAAAGCTATGATTACAAGGACCTTCCACCTGGAACCGATATGCCGGGACAGTTCATTCGATATGTTTGCTACCATCAAAAACACGTGCAGTAATTTTAACGAATAATAATATTATTTAGCATATAATATAACTATAACACACTATTAATACTTCACTCAAAGGACGTTCTTCTTGCGGACCTTCCATCCAGTTTCAGGATGTCGGAGAGAAGCCTGTCCGAATATTTCAGGACAACACAGGCATCTGTGCACCTGCCACACCGTATGCATTCATCACTTATGAACAACTTCCCCTTTTCGGATCCAAGAGCAATAGCATTAACAGGACAGACCTTCAGGCATATGCCACATTCGGTGCACTTGTTTATACGCATCAGTTGTTCTGCGGTCCTTTTGAGATATTCCCGGGCATCATCCTCAGTTCTTGCAGTAACCTTGAGACTTCCGGAAGAAAAGAATTTTATCGAATCCGTGCCTGTTCTGACAAGCAACATGCCAAGATCTTCCGAAAGAACTGTGGTTCCAATTATATTCAAAACTGCAGCAGCTTCGCTTAAAAGCACTCCACTGACAACTGCTTCAACGGTGAACCCACCTTCCCTGCAAGGAGAAAAACCTGAAGTGAGAGTGATAGCAAAATCTTCATCCACCCGGACCTGTTCAGTCCCGATCCCGAGTTCCTTAGCAAGATTTACCATCTTAGGAGGTAACTCTTTCCAGCGCCACAGCCCATGCTTCACATAATCATCCGAAAGACCTCTGGAACGTGACCACTTCAGGAGATATTCATTCCACCTGCCATATAACGATGGGTGGATATCACGCAACCTTTCATACTCCGCAGATAATTCCGCAGGGCACAGGTAGCAGCCCACCCGCTCAAAGCCGGTATCGTAGAGAGGATTGTACTCCAGCCCGCGCCAGTGTATGTAGAGCCATACCTCAATAGCACGCCAGTCCCTTATCGGGAAGATGTTCAGCTGGTCAGGAACAAAGGGATTCTTTTCACTGGCAGCAATATTTGCCCTGGAGAATGACTCATGCTTGCGCTTTCCATCAATGGTCAGGCACACACCACCACCTTCAGTGCAACGATCGATTATCCTTCCGGCAGGAGCAAGTTTACAGACCTTGCAGCACCAGCGGAAATCCTTTGCAGGCGGACCGAAGCTTTCAAGGTTATCCCAGAAAGCGTTCTCTGCTTTTTCTTCGATAAGTTCAATGCCCCGTTTTTCACAGTGGTCGTGCACAAAATCCACAGTCTCCGGAAACTCTATCCCCGTGTTCAGGAAGAAAGCGTTCACATCCCGATTCTTAAGAGCACTTAATGTTAGGTCCAGTACCACAAGACTGTCCTTTCCTCCGCTGAAAGACACATGTACAGGCAGCTTCCGGCATTCTTTCTGGTTTGCAATGCCCTTGATGGTGTTCATTGCATTCTTCCCTAATTGCCTCAGGTGAGGCAGATTGGCCTTGATGGCATCATCCATCATGGATATCTTTGGGTTCAGCATCAGACTATTGCCAAGGATCTTCCTTACCCGGATAACCGGACCTTCTGCCTGACCCATGTCCTCACTATTGCACAAAGCAATACCAGAACCAACGAGATTACCGGACACCACGATCACATGATCTCCTTTTTTGATGTTATTACTAAAGTGATCCAACATCTCTGCCTGCACCTTCTTGCCATTGAGATGGGACCTTGTCTTCTTCAGGACAACAGTCCTGCTGTCGGTCATAGAGTGCAATAACTGTGCACCCGTTGCAGATGGCTCGAACCGATGCCCCATTAGAGACATGTCATAGAACAACACACCTACCTTCAGCCCGTCAACAATGACCTCATCAGTCTTATCTTCACCAGGGATCTTGTTCAAAAGAACCATATGAAGTCCGATAGGATCGCAACCATATTCGGACAACAGCAGACCTCCAAGTACCTCACGTTCATAAGGCGAACAGAAACGTATGTCACCAGTGCCTGAAAGTTTCACTTCGAGGATCTCGCCATCACAGGAACCACATCCCGGATCAAGAAGAGGTACATTGCATTCCTTGCACCAGAAGATACGAGGATTCTCCTGTCCAACAGGCTTCCTGAAACCTTTTTTCTTTTCAGGAGAAACTTTGTTTCTATTATTGCCTTTTTTAGAAGGAGATTTATGCATCTGTGAGTCGGCCTTTTTTAAGTGCATTGACATAAAAATAGGGTTTGGTGTTCATAAATACTTCCATAACACATCAGTAATACCTGCATCCAATCGAGACTTGCAGTTCATTGTGATAGAAAAATGAAAAGAAAAGAAATGCAGATCATCATGACCTGCTTCAAGTATTCCTCAGACTTATTTTGAAAGGTGTTCGTTGATGGTCTCTGCAGCCAGTTTTCCTGCACCCATCGCACTGATAACTGTAGCAGCACCGGTCACAGCATCACCACCTGCGCAGACCCCTTCAAGGGATGTCATACCAGCCTCGTTCACAACAATGGTACCCCATGGAGTGACCTCAAGGCCTTTTGAACCGTCGAAGATTATCGGATTAGGTGAAGTGCCTATCGCAATGATGACAATATCAGCATCGATAACATGTTCGGAACCTTCCACCGTCACAGGTCGCCTACGGCCAGATTCATCCGGCTCGCCAAGCTCCATCTTGATGCATTCCACACCATTGACGGACATGTTCTCACCCTCAAGAATGCGAACAGGGTTATTCAGAAGACGGAAGACGATACCCTCCTCCTTAGCGTGCTCGATCTCCTCGCGCCTTGCAGGAAGTTCTTCATCACTGCGTCTGTAAACAATGCTTACATCATCAGCACCAAGTCTTAAAGCACTACGTGCTGCATCCATTGCAACATTACCGCCACCTACTACGATGACATGGTTACCGCGCTTGATAGGAGTATCAGATTCAGGGAAACGGTATGCTTTCATCAGGTTCACACGTGTCAGGAACTCATTTGCAGAGTAAACACCATTCAGGTTCTCTCCCTCTATACCCATGAACTTTGGAAGACCTGCACCGGTTCCAAGGAAAACTGCATCAAACTCATCCTCGAGCTGGTCAAGGGTCTTTATGCGACCGATCACATAGTCGACCTTAAGCTCTGCGCCCAGCTTCATGATATATTCGACCTCTTCCTTTACGATTGCCTTTGGAAGCCTGAATTCAGGGATACCATAGATCAATACGCCACCAGCCTCATGCAAAGCTTCGAACATGGTCACAGAATGACCTGCCTTTGCAAGATCTGATGCTGCAGTAAGCCCGGCAGGACCGGTACCTACAATAGCCACTCTCTTGCCGGTTGGCTCAGCAACAACCGGATCCTTTACACCGGACTCGCGCTCACGGTCTGCACAGAACCTTTCAAGACGTCCAATAGAGATAGGTTCGCTCTTCTTACCGAGGATGCAAAGCTTCTCACACTGTTCTTCCTGCGGGCAGACACGGCCGCAAACTGCAGGAAGGGTGTTCGTTCTCTTGATGACACCGATAGCTTCCTCGAAATTGCCTTCTTTCATTTTCGAGACAAAGCCGGGAATGTCGATGTTCACAGGGCAGCCTTCCACACACTTTGGCTTTTTGCATTCGAGGCAACGTTCTGCTTCAAGGATAGCCTGCTCTTCGGAGTAACCTAATGCAACCTCATCAAAATTATGGATACGTGCATCAGCAGGTTGTTCAGGCATTTCCTGTGTTATTGACATTTGCAATCATCCCCACAGCCTTTTTTGTAACTCTCAAGGGAATCCATTTCCTCTTTACGATACAATGATAAGCGGCTCATGAGAAGATTGAAGTCCACATCCTTTGCATTGAACTCAGGACCATCCACACATGCGAATTTGGTCTCGCCACCAATATTCACACGGCATCCGCCGCACATACCGGTACCATCCACCATGATCGGGTTAAGGCTTACAATCGTCTCCACATCATATGGATCGGTGACACCTGCAACTGCACGCATCATAATAGGAGGACCAATAGCTACGATCCTGTCTATCTTCTCATCACCGTCAAGGAGTTCCTTGACGAGGTCTGTGACAAAACCGTGATGACCTTTAGAACCATCGTCCGTTGCCACAAGAAGTTCGTCACTTACAGCATTCATCTCATCTTCAAGGATAAGCAAACTCTCATTGCGTGCACCAATTATGGAGATCACCTTGTTGCCTATTTCACGATATGCCCTGGCCTGAGGATAAACAGGAGCAATGCCTACTCCCCCACCTACAAGAACTACAGTGCCGATCTTCTCGATCTCGGACGCTTTGCCCAGAGGACCTACGAAATCCTGAAGCTCATCCCCTGCAGCCATCTTAGCGAGTTGCTTTGTTGTTTTGCCCATTTCCTGGAAGATAATGGTAACAAAACCCTCTTCTACATCATAATCTGCAATTGTCAGAGGGATCCTTTCACCCTCTTCATCAATACGAAGAATAATGAACTGACCGGGCTTTGCAGCTGCAGCCACATCAGGAGCCTCGATGTTCATTAGGTGCACATCCGGCACCAACTGACGTTTCTCTACTATTTTGTATGCCATTAGATCACTTTCACAATACAATAGGAAGTACGCGTACTTTTCACTAATATATTAATGTTATCCAAGAAATATCCATCTTATTTTAAGTTTTCTGTTCAAAACAAAAAACAGTACCTAAAGACCGATTTAGATAATAATGATAAGATGATTTGATAATTTGCAATATTAGCTTAAAGTTAATAAACATTTGTAAAAATTAGAAAATTATTACCGGCAGAATTTGCCGGTAAAATTGTACGCCCGAACCGGGATTCGAACCCGGGTCGGAGCCTCGACAGGGCTCCATGATAGGCCTCTACACTATTCGGACATTGCGTTTGATTGCTGTTGTGAGCACACCCTAATACGCTGCCAGATATATAAACCTTTCGCGCTTTTAGGATGTTTAGTCCCGCCTCCCAGACTCGAACCGGGGACATCGCGGTGCCTGCGCGGTATGTGCGACAAGTCGCATGAACCATACTACAGCCGCGCACTCTACCACTGAGTTAAGGCGGGCCTTCCGCTGAATACAGCATCCATTACACCCCACCACTGTGAGATGCAACCCCTCCATATCCATAATCATACTTATTCTTTTCGCCGTTTGAGCGAAAACAAGGCAAATAATAGAATAAATGACAGTGTAATCCAGTAAAAAAGAGTGTTAAGTGTAAAAGAAAAGGACCACAAATAAAAAAACAAAAAGAAATGGCAGTTACAAAGCCTGTTCCCGGTAACTGCCCACTTGTAAAAGACTTATTAATTCCTTCTCAGAAGGTCATGACGTCGCCGTTGACGACCATATCAGTGATCTTTGTGATGTTCTCAAGCCAGTCATCAATGACAACTTCTGCCTCAGACCTTATGTTAGCGAAGTTTGCACCTTCTTCAGGGATAATACGGGCATTTGCCACCAATGGCTGGTCAATAGGCTGTCCGATCTGGGAGAGCAACTTCACATGAACATCGCTAACCTCATCCACTGCACTTACGACATCCCTTGCCATCTGTGTGGACAGGATGTTGTAGATCTTACCAATGTGATTGATCGGATTCTTACCACTTGTTGCTTCCATGCTCATTGGCCTGTTTGGAGTGATAAGACCGTTAGAACGGTTACCACGTCCTACTGAACCATCGTCACCCATCTCTGCAGATGTTCCTGTAACGGTAAGGAAAACACAGTCGCATCCACCTTCAACATCATCCGCAGTATTGATGTGGGCGAAGACATTCCTTTCAGTATACTTGGTAGCAAGGTCAAGGACGTACTCGGTCATCTCTTCCTTTGCATTAATATAGTGGTCCATATCATCAATGTGCTTTCCCACCATACCACAGCAGATGGTAAGGGAAATATCGTCTTTGTCCCTCAGGCCCATTACCTTGATATCCTCTCCGATGCCAGGGATCTTCTTCTTTTTAAGATCGGTAAGAAGCTGCCTCTCGGTATTGTAAACGATCTGCTCAAGTTCTGAGAAAGGAGCATGACCTACACCAAATGATGTGTCATTTGCCATAGGCACATGGTCCCTGTGGAAAACATCCCTGAGATCGGAAGAACCGGTTCCAAGCTTACAGTCGATGATCATGTCGCGCTCCATATCCATGTCAACAATAGTGTTTCGGACATAGTCACGTGCGGCTTCAAGAGCAACTGACTCAACAGGGATCTCCATGCCATCGAATGTCTTGGTTGCCCTTCCCACAAGAAGAGTGTATATCGGCTTGGTAACTTCTCCACCACCGAACTGAGGATTGGACCTTCCTGCAACGATCTGAGTCTCATCAGTGTTGTGGTGAAGTACTGCACCGCACTTGTTGATGTACTCTTTACAGAGAGCACGGCTTACAGCTTCTGCCAGACCGTCACTGATACTGTCCGGATGACCTATACCTTTTCTTTCTACAAGCTCGATTTCCTGCTTCTCGATGGGAGTCTCGTGAAGGTGTTCAACTTTGATATTTCGCATCATTTTTAGCCTCATTTAATAAGTTTAAGACGAACAAGATTGAGATCCATATAAATTGAATGGTCTTTGGAATTAGCCTATAAGATGAATAAATTATATAAAATTGTTACTACCCAAGTTTCATTTAATTACTCATAGTAATATCATTGCACATGTGTAAGAATTATAACAAATGAAAGAAACAAGGAAGGAACTTCGGACCATCCATGCAATACTTATAAAGGATAAATGTATTTCAGAACATAATTCCCAAAAAAGTTAGACTAATCATTGATCATCAAAACACAGATCGTTCTGATCTTCAGAAGGACTTCAAATGATACGCATTGCAATACCCAACAAAGGAAGATTACACGACCCCACAGTAGAACTGTTCAAGGAAGCAGGCCTTCCGGTACTCGGAGGATCTAACAGAAAACTGTTTGCAAAGACCACAGATCCGGAAATTACATTCCTCTTCGCAAGGGCTGCAGACATCCCCGAATATGTGCAGGATGGTGCCGCAGACGTAGGCATAACCGGACTTGACCTGATCTCAGAAACAGAATCCGATGTCGAGATACTCCTTGATCTGAAATATGGAGGAGCAGACCTTGTACTTGCTGTACCGGAAGATTCGGAGATCTCATCTTCAAAGGACCTTGAAGGCATGCGAGTAGCGACTGAGTTCCCCGGGATCACAGCCAGATACTTTGAGAACATGGGGGTTAATATTGACGTGATAAAAGTTAGCGGCGCCTGTGAAATGACACCACATGTCGGCATCGCGGATGCAATTGTGGACATTTCAAGTTCCGGAACCACACTCACCATGAATCACCTGAAGATGATCGAAAAAGTATTTACTTCATCGATCTACCTCATAGCCAACCATAAGACACTGGAAGCAGAAGAGAAGATCCAGCACATCAAGACAGCTCTTGAAAGCGTTCTCCATGCCAAGCAAAAGAGGTACCTTATGATGAACGTGCCTTCTGACAAACTTGAAAGCGTAAAGGAAGAGCTGCCAGGGCTTGCCGGCCCCACGGTTATGAAGGTCGAATCTAAAAAGAACATCATGGCAGTACATGCCGTCGTCGATGCCGACATGATATTTGCCACCATCAACCGACTCAAGTCTGCAGGTGCATTTGACATACTGGTCGTACCTATTGAGAGAATGATACCCTGATGAGGCTACAAGATGAGCTTTGAAGTTATCCCCGCAGTTGATATGAAAGGTGGAAAATGTGTCCAGCTTGTCCAGGGTGTCCCCGGAAGCGAGATGATTTCCCTTGATGACCCCGTACAAGTTGCTCTTGATTGGGTATCACAGGGAGCAAAGACACTGCACCTTATCGACCTTGACGGTGCGATCGAAGGAAGTCGCACAAATGCACCCATAATCAGGAAAATCGTGGAAAAATGCAAGCCTCAGGGGATCTATATACAGGTAGGCGGAGGCATACGTTCCTTTGAGGACGCTGCTGCATTACTTGAGATCGGTGTTGATAGGGTCATCCTCAGTACTGCTGCATTGAAAGATCCTGAACTTATCAGCAGGCTTTCCAGTGAATTTGGAAGTGACCGTGTTAATGTTGCCCTTGATTCGAAGAACGGGAAGATCTCAATCGAAGGCTGGACAAAAGAATCCGAACACACAGCATTGGAGATGGGATCAATGTTCGAAGATAAGGGAGCTGGCACCATACTGTTCACGAACATCGATACAGAAGGACTTTTGAGCGGAGTTGACCCAAAACCTACTGAAGAGCTCGTAAAAGCCGTCAATATACCAGTGATCGCATCTGGAGGGGTTACAACACTTGAGGACATAGTCACCCTTAAAGATACAGGAGCAAGTGGTGTTGTTGTGGGAAGTGCCCTCTACAAGAAAAAGTTCACATTGACGGAAGCAATAAATACGATCACTAATCAAGTTTAAGTACAGATCGGCAAGAGGAACAGTATGAGAAATGCAAAGATCGCACGAAAGACGAAAGAGACGGATATTCGGATAGAACTTGACCTGGACGGCACAGGGTCATCAGAGATCAATACAGGTATCGGGTTCTTTGATCATATGCTCACATCCTTTGCAAGGCATGGAAATTTTGATCTGAAGGTCGATGCAACCGGTGATCTGATAGTTGATGAGCACCACCTCATAGAAGATACTGCCATTGTTCTGGGCCAGGCTATCGCAAACGCGATCGGTGATAAGAATGGGATCGCAAGGTTCGGAGAAGCTCGCATACCCATGGATGAAGCCCTGGCAGATGTAGTCCTTGATCTGGGCGGTCGAACTTACCTTGTGATAAATGCTGAATTCGAATCACCACGCGTTGGTGAGATGAATACACAGCTAGTCAGGCATTTCTTTGAGTCTCTGACAGAAAATGCAAAAATGAACCTGCATGCAACTGTTACAGGCTACAATGACCACCACAAGATAGAGGCACTTTTCAAAGCCTTCGCCTATGCACTTCGACGTGCAGTGAAAATCGAAGGTGAAGGTATCAAAAGCACAAAAGGCGTGCTTTAAAGTTTAATTATCAAAATGTAATTTCCAGGTAAGCCCCAAGCAACAGAGGCTTACTGGAATTTTTCTTTTAGTTTCCTATAGAACTCCTGTTCAATACCATCAGATCTTCTTGATAGCCTTTCAACTATGAGCTCAGGTGTGCTCTTTGCCACATAATTATATCTCGGGGTCCTCTCAACGATCAAGTTAAGGTCCTTGTCAAGACCACTAGCCTCAATTCCATCAACCCGCACAGGACATTCAGTATTCTCAAGAATAAGCTCCGAAAGATGTGATACGAATATAGACATACTATTGCTGTTCTCTGAAAGGACCTCAAGGATACCACCGATTATCTTTGCAGATGCACCAGGCTCAGTAATAGATTCAAGTTCATCGGCAAGCACGATCTTGGGAGAATTGTTAGCAACTACCGAAAAATCAACAAGAGTAGTTTCAAATGCACCTGCATCCAGTGTTCCCTTGGATTTTCCAAAATAATAGAAACCTTCTGTAAGACCGACCTCAAGGTATTTTGCAGGGGTCGGGAAGCCCATATGAGCCAGAATTATGCATTGTGCCACCAGCTCGAGCATCGAGGTCTTTCCACCGGAATTCACACCACTCAATAACACAACACCGCTCTGGTTTCCATCGGGGTCACGTGTGGTCCCACCAACTGAGTAATCGATAGGAACTACAGAACCATGCCGTGTTTTTATGAAAAGGTTCGTAGCATCTTCAAAGGCAATACCGGAACTTTCCATCAATTCCGGCATCTGGAGATCGAACTCCCTGGCAAAACAACCTATAGAAAAACCGACATCGAAATCCAGTGCTTCACGCACCATCTTTTGTGCAATATCATGGTACATGGAAAGTGCCTTTGCAATATTGCGTTTGTGCTGGACTTTCTTCCTCTGAATCTGGTTGGCTATCTGCTGCTTGAAGGCATAAAGCTGTTCCTGCTGCACTTCCAGTGGATGTGAGATATCTTCAGGGAAGAATGATTCCAGAAGCAATAGCTCACCTTTCTCAAGACGAAGTTCGCTTGAAAGTCTTTCCTTTGCGTCCTTTACAACGGAATTATAGGAATGATAAAGCTCCTTTTCAAGCAGGTCCTTTATCTCGATCTTACCATTCATGACCTGAAGCATATCCTGACCACTGAGAGTAAGTTTACTTTGTTCAAGACATGAATTAAGAGTCGCGTTTGCACCGGATATTACTTCCGAAACACATTCATCTACCTTATCCGAGATCAGAACAAGGCGATCTATCGCAGCATCTGAACCGGCTTTCACATCTCCGCTACCATCAATAAGAGAAAGTGTGCTTTTAAGGTCCTCAAGGCGATCATCCCCGACCTCCCCCACAAACCCGATCCCTGATGTACGCAACATCTGTGCCATTAGTATAGTGCTTTCCAGTGACCCGAGATTCTTTGCAAAGAATGCGATCTCAAGTTCCGGCACCATGTACCACATATCAACTTTCTGAATATCGGTCATGAACTCAGGATCAATGTCTTCCGGGAGATCAAAAGCCATGCATTTGTCATCTGCTGCTAAAACATGTGAATAACCTCTTGCGACATCCACAAATTCCCCGCCCCCCCTGACAAGCTGGACGTCCATCAGATCACCATATATCTGCTTTGCGACCTCATACTGTTTGCTGTCGGTCGTAAGTATGGCACGATCGCGTATTTTAGGAATTGCACATTTGCATTCAAGGGTTCTGATGCAGGACAGAAGGGAAACAAGATCCTGATTATCACCCATTATACGAGCTGTTTCCATATAGCCTGCTGTGGCTGTGCGTATTTCCTCTATCTTATCCCTTTTGCTTTCAGGATATGGAATATAGACATGCAGCTTATCCTTTGCATACTTTGTATGACTGAACTGCTTAATGATATCAAGAAGACGTTCATAGATATCAACACCCTCTTTTGTCTTTAGAAAATCATTCATGGTAACCCCTTCGAACTGCGCCCGAACCTCATGTACTAGGGAGATGGCATAACGCTGACCGACACCTTCTACTTCGGATATACCTGCAATATCCCCACCCATAATGGCTTCAAGAGCAGCATTCTCACTGCCAAAATGGTCTTCAAACCTCTTTGCCATCTTTTCTCCTATACGCGGAATATCCTGTAGACCTTTCATAATTTCACCTTGTAGTCCATCGGTCATGCAAAACTGTCAAGCCTGCAATTTGCTATACCTCTCTCGACCTTGTATCGATCCCTCTTCGCCATCTTGCTCATTGAAGCTGAGAACTTTGGCTGCATCTTCTTTGCGAGACCGATGTTTCGACGTGATTCAATCATCTGTGAGTCATAATAGACATCCCACAGATCATCAACATCATCTGATCCTGATGTTGACTGGAGACTTTCAATAAAAGCTGCCGTTATCTTTGCAAAGCGATCAAGTCCTATGAGATCACCATTGCCCACCCATGCTGTGGAATTCACAATCACAGCAACAGGAACATCGGGGTTTTTCCTTGCCAGCCAACTGCAGAAAAGCTCACCTATATCGTGTGGTGAATCGATCACAACAGATAATATCCCACCTTTGAACTCCGGCCGTGAGAACATGCATAGTCTTTCATATGCCCTTGACACATCGCGCATGTAATTGTAGTACCTTTTTGCAAGCCTTCCCTTGCCGGAATAAAGCTGATCAGTATCCCCATTGCATGAAACGATCAATTGTACCAGCTCAACCGGGTCACAGTCCTTGTGCCTAAGAAGAAGGTCCACATAACGCAGGGGATTCGGATCGAAACGTGCCATTCGTGTTTTTCGCTTGCCAAAGATCTCTTTTGAAAGCGATTCAGCCCTTCCACAAGGAGTGAAACCTAATCTCCGGACCTGACAATTCGAACCTGAAAAACGAAGTTTACGATCAAGTTCCCCTACATCCTTTGCAAAGACCAGTTCAGCATCGGGATCATCCCTGAAACAGGAACATGCAAGAAGGACGCCATCCACAGTAGGATTAAAAGCTATTATCATGAACATGCCCCCATGAAAGATGCCAGATTTGCCTGCCTGGAACCGTTTATCGAAATATATGGTCGTGCATGGGTTACAACAACACCCATACGCGCGAGCTCCTGCTCAGAGGCTATGGGACGTGTACGTATGATCCGGTTTGCACTTATCGGGCCGATCCCGGGTACCAGAAGCAGATCGGACATATCCGCAGAATTGATATCCACCGGGAATAGATCAGGTTGTGATTGCGCGAGCATTACTTTAGGATCAGAATTTCCAAGAAAGCCATGTTCATCATAGACATCATCAAAATCATTTGCCTTCAACCCATAATCCTTCAGCAGGAAAGACATCTGATACAATCTCTGTTCACGCCATTTCGGTGATGGCTTGCCGTCCTCAAGCGGAGTGTCAGGAACAGGATCAAAGCTCATAAAATACGGTCTTCTAAGCTCATACTTGTCCATGAACTTATCAACCGTCCTCACAATATCCTTGTCAGATTCCGACACCGCACCAACTACGAACTGTGTATCATTGGCTCCAACCAACCTGCCCATCCCAGAATACTCTTTCCTCTTCTTCTGTATGAGGTCCTTTGTCCATTTGAGTCTCTGGAGAACATCGTTCTTATAATCGAAATTCGGACATATCTCTGAGTAGTTCACTGAATTTGTAGTCTCTGCATTTACACCGAACTTGTTTGCATGTTCAGCTATTTGCTCAAGTAAGTACTTAGGAGTGCCTGGCATCACCCGTATATTGATGTAGCCTTTGAATCCCTGCCCTCTCAAAAGCTCAACAACTTCCAGCTGCTTCTGTGATGTCTGCTCGGCGTCACCCATTATGCCGGAAGAGAGGAACAAACCCTCGATAGCATTCCTTCTGTAAAAGGACCAGGTGATCTTTGCGATCTCCTCAGGATCAAGTGTTGCCCTCATTGTATCCCTTTCACAGCGATTCGGGCAATAAGCACACTCTCCTGCACAGGAATTTGATAATAATGTCTTATAAAGTTGTATGCATCTTCCATCGGGACCGAACGCATGGCAGACTGCACTCTGGTTGCAGCTGTCATATTTAGTTCCTGAGGAGAGTAATTTCATCCTCTCCGATAATGTCAGGTGTTGTTCGTTCCTTCGTTCAGCAATCATCAATTGATAGATTGCAACATAGCTATATAATCGCCAGCCAAGCGGAGTGAAAGTATTATTTTCAAAAAAAGAGAAGATCATTCCTTCACATGTATGTCAAGCTTGATCTTTGTGACAGGTTCCAGCTTCTTCCATTCTATTGTCGTATCTTCATCAAGAACACAGTTCTTAACAGATTTTTCCGAGAACTCGCCGTTTATCTCATAGACGTAAAGACCTTCTTCACCATCTGTAGAAACAATAACTTCTCGATCGCCTTTCTTCTGGACTTTGATAGCTGCAACTCCACGAAGAGCGTCAAGTAACGTTGTACCTTTTTCTACCTCTATTGATTTTGTAGGTGCAAACACATTCATAGCAAGGTAAATATTCTCCCGGTTTGGCTTCAACACGTGAGTTTTCCCGAAGATCTTTCGCTCAACAAGGTCAGCCTCTTCTAATATCTTAACGTGCTTTGCAGCCACAGGCACAGAAATACCCAACATTCTGGCAAGTTCAGATATGTGCTTCTCCCCCTCATCAAGCAATTCAAGCATCCTGACACGTGTATCGCTTCCCAGGGCATGGAAGACTTTATTATCTAACTGACTCATAAGTTTAAAGGGAGTTTTATCATATATAAACTTGTTGTCACGCCGTTAACTCTTAACATATTTTCGTTATCCCCATGAAGCAGAATTTCATTTTATACCCATTCTTCCAAGTGCCCCCAGACTTTTGAGCACATCCTCTTCACACTTATTCTCTATGATTTTAATTGCCTTACTTTTGTTAAGCAACCCTGAAAAGGATGAAAAATCAATATTGCCCCCACCAATAAAGAAATGGTCATCAATTTCCCCATTATTATCGTGCAGGTGAAAATGCGAGATCGATTCTCCCATATCCAGGAAATTGTTAAGGTTGCCCAATGTGTTCGCATGCCCAACATCCAGAGTAAAGCCATTACTTCCAAGATCAAGTTCAGGGTGTCTAAGTAAAAAACAATCCCATTTTGGCATGTTCTCGATACAGATCCTGACACCTGTATCCTTTGATATACCCTCAAGGTCAAGAATTGATCTTTCAAATGCCCTCTGTGCATGTATCATATCCACAGGATAGGAAAAATATCCGGGATGAACAACCAGAACATCAGAATCCAGCTCATTGCATATGTCAGCCATCTCTTTGACCAGACTGATAGCTGCAAGGCGTATTGGTTCTCTCAGGCTGGAGAGGTTCATATCAGTGCTTGGGGCGTGGACAGTATACTTCATGTTATAAGAGTATGCAAGTTCTTCCTCGCGGAAGAGGTCATGTGCACCTTCAGAGAAGATCTCTGCACAATTTGCCATCGGTTCGATCTTTTCAAGTGCTTCCGAAAGTGGAAGCTCATGAAAAGCAAAGGATGATACACCTATCACATTGTCAACTCCACAGATGCTACTAACTTATCGAATATATTTGTGTTCACTGAGGATCTCATCTAAAATTTAGAGTTTTGCGGCATGTAACCTGAAAGAATGCAATTAAGATTTCATGTATAATGACAGTAAATTTTATTTGATTCCAGAGCCTCATTGTTATCCATAATACTTATGAATATATTGTTTTTATAATGACATATGAGATCTTTTTTCAAAATAGTTATATATATAGAAGACAACAGTAACCATTCAAAATTAAAAACATTATCTAAATAGGTGAGAACATATGAATATAACAAGAACAAAAGTGTTTTTTAATAAAATAAGTATAATCTTATTAACACTGATGATATTATCCATTCCGGCAGCAGCAGCTGGAGATGAGATAACAGCAACACAAACACTTTCTGAGACCACAGCCAGTCCTGGTGACACAATTGATGTGACTGTTCAGATGACAATGAACACTAATCTAAAAGCACTAACATATCAAGCAGATGTTCCGGATGGCTGGACGGTTTCCTGGCAAAATGATTACATAGCTGAATTCAAATCCAACACATCCGAATGGATATGGGCTTCGCAGTACCCAGCAGGATTTACCCGTAGCATTACATACCAACTGGAGATACCGGAATCAACATTCGGCGGAACCTACACGCTCACAGGAGCTGCATCCGGTTATGAAATAACTCCAATAGCCACGACCGGACAGACACAACTAACCGTAACAGGACCAACACCACCCCTTCCAGCAGCTGACTTTGAGGCAAATGCTACATCAGGACTCGAATCTTTGACCGTCCAGTTCACCGACCTCTCAATAAATACGGATACATGGGTATGGGATTTTAACAACGACGGCGAGATTGACTCAACGGAACAAAACCCTGTGTATGAATTCACAAACCCAGGGGTTTACACGGTTTCCCTTAAGGCAAACAATTCATATGGAGAAATTACTGAGACAAAAGAAGACCTGATCACTGTTTCCAGAGATACGGTTGAAGTCTACAGTGGTACAGTTTCACTTTATCCGGATGAAAGAACCGCCCTTGGTGCACTTAATGCAACCGGCATGACCATTGGCTTTGATGATTCTAATATGATTGTTTCAATTGACGGGCATGCATCTGATTGGGATAACGAAAGTAACTTCTGGCAATTCTATTTGAACGGTGCTTTTGCTACGGATGGATTGGCAGAAGCTGTCGTTGAACATGGCGATGTTGTTGAGCTTATCCTCACAAGTAGCGAAGTCATAAGTTGGGATCCTTTCGTATCCGAGATGAACGAATGGGATGTAAAGGCCACCGTTACGATCAATGTTATTGACAAAATATCCCCTGTAGCAACGCTGATCTCGATCACACCGAACCCGGCTGCTGAAGGCGAGGAGGTCACATTCAACGGAACCGGAGTGGATGATGATGGGGCTGTTGTAGGCTACAACTGGACATCCAGCATTGATGGCCCGTTAAGCACCTCTGCTAATTTCAGCACATCAGATCTTTCGATCGGAACACACACCATTTACTTCAAGGTACAGAACGATATCGGACATTGGTCCTATGAAGTTCAGGACACACTCGAGATCATTGATGACATTGCCCCTGAGGTAACTATCGAGGAAGTTGCAACTCCAACAAATGTGGCCAATACAACGATCACAGGCACTTTTGTAGAAAAGCACCTTGACCAGATCACAGTAAATGGCATAAACGCTACAATTGGAGATGGCACATACTCAGCAGAATTGACACTTGAAGAAGGAATGAACACGATCACAGTTGTTGCTACTGACACCACAGGCAACACAGCTACTGAGACAACACAGATCGTACTTGACACAATTGCACCTGTGATCTATTCAACTTTCACCCACAATAGCACTCATGGAATGATTGATGTAACATCTTCTGAAAACGTTACAGAATTAGAAGTAAATGTTAATTCCAATCCAATAGTGATTGCTCCTAATGGCGATCTTATGTGGACAGGATCATTCCTGCTTGAAGATGAAAGCACATTCAATGTCAATGTAACTGGTACTGATGCTGCAGGCAACATTGGTTCAAGTAGTTCTACAGCCTTTGTAGAAACAGTCGAGTTTGTAAATGGAACTGCATTATTCAATAGCAGTACACATGGCACATCTATTAAATTCAGTGCCGCAAACGTCACCAATGCTAGCATTATCGTAACAGAAAGTACGAATCCAATGGCAAATTTGACAGATGAATATGTAGGATTGCACTTCATAAACGTAGAACTTGATGACAATCTTGCAGGTAATATGACAGATGCCATGATCGCAATACCAATAAGCACATTCAACCCTCTGCCTGATGGAATAACTAAAACTGATGTCAAGATCCATTATTACAATGCAACATCAGACAGTTGGGAAGAACTCGACACTTCAATCGAGATAATTGATGGCGAAGAATGCTGGGTCACACATGTAACTCACTTCTCCATCTACGCAGCAATTGCACCAACTCCAGTAGTAGAAGAGCCAGAGCCAACAACTAGACCACGTTCCTCAGGTGATAGCAGCGGTTCAAGAGCCAATATCATCACCAGCACTACTGAAATTACAGATACTGAAGAAGAAGAAGAAGAAGTGCAAGCACAGGATGAAGAGGAAAGTACCACATCTGTCGATTCAGAAACAACAACTCCAAGTGTTGGATCTGAGACCGAGGACAATGAAGAAAATGCCAGGAACGTTCCTATGATGGATGGCGTGCTTGGAACATGCGCTATTGTCATTGTTGGTATGTACCTCATACGCAGAAGAGACTAAGCGAAAGCAATCGAAAGGAGACGATCGAGTCTCCTTTTGAATCTTTTTTATTTTTACGTACGTACATTTTTATATCGCTTTTTCTAACAAGATAATAATCCTAGCCCGAGCTTCGTCCACGGACTCTTCAGGATAGAACAGACTATTGTACCTCATTTGTTCAAGCACCTAGAACAGGTCAACAGATAGAAAGATTGGACCCGGATCAAGTAAGTTAATTTGTTCATTTATACTAAAAATCAACGTTATGGCCGTTTGAGGAGGAGCTACAAGCAACACCAAATCAAAAATAACCGAATCATTGCCAACGATTGGTGGAAGATATGGCCTACAAATTCAACCATGTGATCCAGAACCTAAATTCAAGCACTGGTTCAATGAAAAAAGAAAAAGAAAAACTCGACCGGATATGAGATCCAGGTTTAGAACAATTGAACAAATCCTTCCCAATACATGGCTACAAATCCTGAAAGATCGCTAAAAGCAATTCAGGATTAGTGAATATCAGGGAAGAATCACCTCAACCTCCCTTGTTGTTATCCATACCGTTTTATTCTGGAAAGAAGAAGAAGAAGAAGAAACCGTGTTGTTCTCTACCCTTGTATCATTGGTCATTAAGATCAGGTATTTTTTCCATGCATCGGCCTGATCTGAACTTATATCCATACTTATGTTGCTGACATTGGAATAAACGTAATCCTCACTACCAACAACCCGAAGAGTGACGATCGAGTTCCCATTTCCGCTGAGACTGGACTTTTTTCCGGTAATATTAAAGACAGACATATGCAGTAAAGAATCATTGTTCTCAAAGGACATGAAGGGACAGGATCTTATCTCCGAATTGCGGCCTTGTTTCAGCATAACTGCACCGTTCTCAAAGATCAGTTCCTGATCGATCCAATAATTATTGGATGCCCTGTATTTGAAATATCCCGTACTTATGTTCAATGTTTCATTCACAGGTTTGTAAGTTACCTGGAAAGACCCATTAAAAGTCAAAGAGAAAGGTAAAGAATCAGGGTCATTGTAAGTATTGTTTAGAATCACGGGAAAATCAGATTGGTGCATGTTCAAAAGATCCATACCAAATGTGTTTCCAAGTATCAGTGAGTCACCCGGAATCCCGGACCGTAATGTAATATTACCAAGGGATGAATTATTTGCAAACGTATTTGTTACCAGAGCACCATTTTGAGATACAAATATTGAAGTCCTGTTCTCAGTATTATTATTGATAAATACGCTATACTCACCTGGTTCCAGATCATTGGTCCACATCCTTAAGGACGAGACATTGGTGATATTGTAGATGGTAGTAACACCATCAACATCCTTACTTATCTCAGAGATGTTTCCCAGAGATATATTGATACTACTGCCACCCGGATCCAGAGTGATGATCCCGCTTGAAGAAAGTGATGAATAGAAAGGCAAGCCACCATCTCCAAGAGGAATGTGGACAAGGGCACTTGGAGTATCTGAACATGCTTTGGCAGCAAATTCAGTGAAGCTTTTGTGAACCTCCTGCATATGATCGATCTCGTGCTCTGCAGCAAGAGCAGGAATATAATAAGCACGTATCGCCGTAACAAAGGTTGTGAGAACTACCAGAACAAGAAGTACTGACACTACCGCTGTTATTGCCTGACGGTCACGGAACAAAGCAATTACCATACCGGACTCACCTCTGCTGTTGCAAGAACTGCTCTGGGGTGTACTACAGAAATTTCTGTTATGTTCGTAAGGTTGGTACTCAAATGAAGCGTATCACCGAACTTCCAGTATTCCATATAGGAATCATTTTCCCATTCACCAGAAGTCCAGTTCATCTTCCATACGGAGTTTCTATCATTCAGCTTTATTTCCGGGTATGCCCCACTGGCATTGGATATCAGGATCTTCATATCGATGGAATGTACCGGATCGCCACCAACATGCCTTATATCGGCCGAGGAAGACGTTACATTGGTTATCTCGATCTCAACATAAGGTACCCTTTCATCAGGCATATTTCCATATACTGCTATTGAGAGCACTGACACCAGCGTTACTGCTATCGCGAGTTTCAACATTTCCCCTATAATCTCTGAGACCATTTTTAATCACCACTCAATAACCCATTAGCATAGTAAACGATGCATATGTCAACAACAAACAAAGAATGGAATGTTTTAATCCATGCAAGACGCTACCCTCAGCCATTTCGCCAAGTATAAGGCCTGAAAAAAACCCAAGTATTCCACATGTATTGAACATCGTTGTCTTTATGTGTTCCACATCAAGCAAATTCTGTCCCCCAAGACTGGTAACAGAAGGGAGGAACTGGGTAGAGAAAGAATAGCAAACATAAAGAAATGTTCCAAATGCGAGATATACCGTTGCGATGTAAATAATGCTGGTTTCAAGTCTTTGTTTTCTCAAAGACAACATGTTCTCAGCATCTTCTGCAGCGATGAGGAGGACATCCCTTGTATCCTCACTTACAAGACTGGCATTTACAATAAGAGTTACCGCACGCCTTAGTGAAGGAGTGCCTATTCGGTTCTCAAAACGTACCAGCGCATCTTTCATCTCGCCTCCCCACTCCATATCAAGCCATACCCTGTTTATCTCTCCTGAAAGGCGACCTACATCGGATTTCAATAGCATGCCTATTGCATTGTTCAATGTCAGACCCATTTCGTTGATCTCTGCAAGACGACGAAGGAAATCCGGAACCGCTTTATCGAGCTTTGCAAGTGTCCTCATCTTATATTCATAAGCTGCTGCCACTGGAAGAAGTGCAAGAATTGCCGAGATCAGAATCTGCTTGTTGATACCCAGATCAAGGTAGATGAATGGTATCAGCATCAAAGGAATACTTATGACAGAAGCCTTGAGAGGTTCTCTGAGAATCGGCTCCAGAGGATTCTTCAGTTGTTTTAATATTTTCTTATAGAGCTTTTTCTTGTTATAGAATTTCAATTTTGTTGCATATTCATTTTCATTTATCTCTTCTTCATCTATAGACATTGATTTTCGCAATACTACCTTCTCAACATACCTCATACCAAGATCTTCTTTGGGAGATATGGAATCCAGCAATATTATCAATGCAATAGAGCCTACTGGCAATCCAATGTAAAGTGCCTGAAAAAGGTAAGGCGCCTGTTCAAGATTTAGTAAACCTATCGTCACAAGAGTTATTAGAAGAAAGATTGGAACCGCCACAAAAGCTACAACATAGACCTCCGAGATCAACTCAAGGGTTTTAAGGAACATCTCCTGAGTTTTTCTTGCATGCTCAAAATACTGATTGGTCTTTATTTCAAAATAATGATGGATGTTACTACCACCTTCCATCATCGGGATCAGGTTTTCCAGAAAGTCTTTAAAGACAGGTGAAGGACTTACACTTGCAGTATTCTTTAGTGCAGTGACAAGGTCTTTACCCATCATGTCCACATCCCTGACAACATATGATGCCTCTGTTGCGATCTCACCATAGATGTGAGGGTTTTTCATAAGTTCCTTGAATATCTCATATATGGATGAACCTCCTTTGCTCATTCCAAAGCAGAATGATGCGGCATAGGGAAGAACCATGTCTATCTTTGTTTTGCGTGATTTTGCCGTAAAGGAGGGATACATGAGATAGAGGCGGAAAACAGAAAAACCGAATACAAGGGGAACAACTGCCAAAACAAGATCAGAAACGATAATCGACCTGTATGGCTCTAAAATAGAGAAATAGGGTGTTAAGAACATATAAGGAGTCAAAAAGAAAAAAATGAACATCAGAATATATGTCTGAACTCCATAGGATACGGCCTTCTCATAAAATGTGGAATAATGCATATCCATCCTTGCAGATCTGATGGACATTTGAAGATCAGTATATTTGCCAGGATACCTTCTCACATAACGACTGATAAAACTCATTCTATCCCCTGTGAGACCAGCATTTCGTTTTCGCATTCATCGATATTCAGAAGGCAATTCCCGGAAAGTATGGAATGCATTGGATCGGAACCATCCCCATCCAAAAGAGACAGCGTGTCAACAGGGTTTTTACAATATGCATTGATCCAGCGAACGACACTATCATAATCCCGAATACCACGTTCAATTAACTTTACCAAGAACTTTGAACGCATTTGCAGGATATCTTCAACTTCTTCGATGCTCCATCCCCTGCGCCTCCGGATATCTTCGAGTACGCCAGAACCTCCAAAATTGAGACCGTCTGCCACAACATCCCAGTGGAAGATATCTTTTGTATGAACATCTTTTCCTACGCCTGTAACCTCTGCAACCACTGATACTTTTCTTTTTTCAGTTCCATTTTCATAGGAATTGCTCAACATGCAGATCACATCAAGTGCAGTGAACATTGCAGCAGGCACGCTGATCGGCGGGTTCGTGAACCTGTTGATGACTTCTTTGGGGGTTCCGGCATGGAAGGTCGAACAGGTTGCATGGCCTGCATTCATTGCCTGGAATAATATCTCGGCCTCTCTGCCCCTTACTTCTCCAACAAGGAGATACTCAGGCCTTTGCCTGAGGGATGCACGGAGCAGGTCTTCCAGGTCGATGGTCGCAGCATCAATGCTGGAAACACCATCTCTGGTTACGGTCGGGATCCAGTTCTCATGAGGAAGCTGGATCTCACGCGTATCCTCCAGGGTCACAATACGTATGGTAAGGGGAATGAACATACAGATAGCATTAAGAGCAGATGTCTTGCCCGTTGCAGTTCCACCACATATCAATATGTTCTTGCGGTTCTCCATACAGAGCCAGAAATATGCCATCATTTCAGCTGAAAATGATTTCCATGCAATAAGGTCAAGGGGTGTAAGAGGAACCTTTTTCTGCCTGCGTATACTGAAAGAACTACCCAGAGGGCTTATGTCATGCCCATAGGTTATATTGATACGAGACCCATCTTTCATGACCGTATCAAGAATAGGGTTGGACTTGGACAGATGTCTGCGAGCCTGTTGCGCAATACGCATGACAAAAGAATCAAGCTCATCGTCCGTACTGAATACGATGCTCGTTGGAAGATCACCATAACCGGAATGGTAAACATAGATAGGAATACCAACTCCATTGCACCATACATCTTCCACACTATGATCACGCATTATAGCACTGATCTTACCAAACTCTACAAAGTCACGTTTTACATAGTAGAATATCTTTTCGAACGATCTGGTATCAAGTTTAGAATACTCCGAAAGGATGGAAGATGTTTTTTTTCTCAAAAGTTCAGATCTGTCGACACTCTCAAGCTCATCTATATTGCCAATACCCTTTAAGCTCAGAACATCCTCAAGCATCATCATGACCTCTTCAAGGAGTGTCTTCTCGAACCTGTTGAGCTTTGGCTCGACCACGACATATTTTGTGTCACTGCGGATGGTGTCATACAGGATCGATACAAATGAATAGGGTTCATCCACCCAGTATCTTTCAAGCTCATCGAAACCTTCCGGTATATTGAAAGATAACAGATCCTCATTTAACAGATCATGGCTGTCAGAAACATCATGTTCCTTTGATAATCTTCTCCCCTTAAGGCTACCCAGCAATCCACTAATCCCTTTAGAGGGCATCTTTTTCAAATTTGGGTTGGACTTGGACAGGTAGCTTTTGATACTTCCGGTAATTCTCTTCATAATTAATTATTAATAATGTTTCGTTTGGTTTCATGTCTAAAAAATCGAAATAGAACCTGAAATTATCAAGGACCCATTACAATCTTTGCAGAAGATATTGGCAGATCGGTCTCACGATCCACTACTGTTACTGTGAATGGGACTCCAAGCCCTATCACCTGGTCGGCAACAACACCATATTCTTGGCCCGGAGGCGCTTGATCGTATGATACAAAGCTGATCTTTGCAACTTTACCCGGTCCGAGTATATCCGGATTATAGGCGTTAGTATTTTTCGGATACAAAGTAACATTCGATTTGTCCACATAACTGGACATTACAGGTCGGCCGGAGCTGATTTCAAATTTTATAAAATCCATATAGATTGGATCTCCACCCAGATGTTCCACAGTGATATTTAATTCCGAATATGATGCTGATGCTTTCAAAGTAGCTGACGGGATCTCATCTTTCGTACCAATACTTCCAGTAAAAGAGCTAACTGCTGCGGCAAGAATAACGGTGACAACTATCATCAGCATAACTCCAATTACAGGGCTGACGCCACGTTTATCACTTATAAATGATAGAGAGGGGAACATTTAGATCACCCTCACATCTGAATCGAAGATCACAGTTTGACTTGGAGTATGAATTATTTTTATGTTAAGATGATCACCACTTTCGACACTTTCCCAATCTGCAAACATTGCCTGTATCCCTGTAATCTCATCCACCTCAGGATTTACTAAGAAGCCATTGCTATTCCTATAGCCCCATCCTTCGTCACCTTCAGACCAGTCTGCCTTATTATAGTTCGACCATGTATCAGCCATCATGCTTCTCCCGGGTTCAAGAGTATATTCTCCAAAGAAAGAATTCGGTTGGCTACTAAAGAATCCTCCCTGGTTCCACATCGGTGCAGTACCTCTGTAGGCCCCGGCACTGCCTAACGTATTGGTGTTATTCTGGTTTGGATAAATTTCCCTGAAACCATCACCTCCACGAGCTTTTGGGTTTTCTGTGATGATCATCAGGTCTTTGGTATCTATCGAATCACCTGAAATATGCTTAATATAGGCATATGATGTAGTCTCTTGGCTGCTACTATTCCCCATCGGTACTTTTATGTCTTTTACAATCTCGGCACTGAACACAGCAGAAGGTGCCTGCTCTGTTCCAACAAGCATTCCACCTGCATAATTACTGACTGCAGCTGCCAGAACCACAGTAACCACTATCATAAGCATAACACCTATAACCGGGGACACAGCCCGGGAATCATTCACAAGTTTCATTTTTCTTTTCATTGCCAGACCACCTATATCATGAGTTGAACCGTATACAAGACTAGATAGAAGAGAGAGTGTTAGCATAAAGATATATAAAGATTGGGATTTTAATAACAAAATTTAACCATATAGATAATATACAATTGGATAACACTAACCATCATGTATTATAAATGTAATTAAAGTTTGTATTTTGAATTACAAAAATATATTATATAAAAACATAAAAGAGTTATTTAATTAATATATGATATTAGATAACTAAACAATAATTCTAAAAATAAACGGTGGTTGATATGAACACTCAAATATTTAAAAATTTATTAACACTGACAATTGTATTGATGTGTATAGTAACAATGTCATCTAACGTCCTGGCTACACCTGCCATGGAAGATGAATGGCATCAGTACCAGAAAAATGCACAACACATAGGATTTACAAATTCCGATGCTCCGGATACCAATACCATATTGTGGACAAGTAATGATATCGGGGCCATAAGCGGATCTTCACCGGCAGTTGCAGAAGGTAAGGTTTATGTCAACTGCGGCGATGCCGTAAAAATACTGGATATGTACAACGGTACATATCTAGGAAATGCAGATGTATTCGGAAGTTCCGGTTTTGATTCGTGGACCTCGCCTTCATATCATGGAGGAAGGGTCTGGTGTGGCCATCCTACTGGCGTAAATGGCGGTACACTCATAGCTGATGGAAAATATTATCATGGAGACTATGGAGGTTATATGTATCATTGCTACAACGAGAGCACTGACACTGAACTGTGGAGTTTTTATGTGAACGGATATTCACAGGGAACTCCTGCATATAGCGATAATAAAGTATACTTCACAGGATGCCTCTATCAGGACAGCGGCTATGTTTATTGTGTCGATGCAGACACCGGCTCAGAGATATGGAGCAAAACATTTGATAGCGAGACCGATGGGACTCCAACTATCCATGGCAATACATTGTACGTTACAACCTATAATTGGGAATCTAATACGTATGGAGACCTTATTGCAATGGATAAGAACACAGGTGAGATACTTTGGTCACAGACTATTCAAAGGACCGATTCGGCACCATCGATCGCTTATGGAAACGTCTACGTATCCGGTGGCTGTTATGCATTCTCAGCACTTCAAACATATTGCTTCAATGCTACTACGGGCGAACTTGTGTGGAGTACCGAGGAGAGCGGAACAGGCCTTGGCGACTGGAAAGTTTCCCCGGTAGTTGCTGATGGAAAGGTCTTCGTCGGGAAAGCTGATGGATCCTACACCTACGCAGGCCTTTATGCTCTGGATGCTTTCACCGGAGAGACGGTCTGGGCATATGCAAGAGGAGGATCAAGCCCTGCCATATCAGATGGTATTGTCTTTACGGTCGGGAAAGCCGGAAAAGTTACGGCCTATGCTGAAACATCACCGGACCTTGAAACTTCGACCATAGTACAATCATTTGCATCTTTCGGACAATCAAATAATATGACTGTCCAGATCAAAAACAATGGTAATGTGGATGCAGGTTCGTTTGAAGTTATGATGTTAGTGGATGGAGTCACATTAGATACAAAGACTGTGTCATCCCTGGCAAAGACCTCAAACGCAGAAGTCACCTTTGAGTGGACACCTGCAGCCGAGGGAGAATATGAACTGCAGATTGCCCTGGACACACTGAATAGCATCGATGAAAGGGATGAAGCCAATAATTACTTTGCCAAGACCGTAACAAGTGCTAACGATGTAGACTGGAACCCATGGAACAATATGAATTCTGATGGAGCAATGGCAATTACAACCCCTGAGTTGCAGGAAGGTATCTACTACTGGCTAAGCGATTTGCCGGCTCCGGTCACTGGAGAAGTCATCACTACTGAAAGACTACAGCAATTGATCTACGACTGGCTGAACTCTTAAGGCGTTATAAATAGCTGAATGGTCAGCATAAGGCACCTCCTGCAGGTGCCATCTTTTTTATTAATTGTGCCTGAACCTGAAAAATGAAGAAAATCATACGGCAGTCAGGATTATTATTATTAATAAAACTAACAACTGTTATGCTGAAGAGAAACTTTTTATAGTGATATACCGATTGATTGTAAACTTAAGAAAAGAGAGAGATAATAATGTTCAAAGGTTTTTATGTCTTATTTTTAATCCTTGCACTGATATCTGCTTCAAATGCAAGCGCGATAGAATCCGGTATGACAGAATACCCGCTTACCATAGTGGATAATGTGAACAATACTATTACAATAGAAAGTAAGCCTGAAAGGATAGTGTCCACCATGCCAAGCAACACAGAGATACTTTTTGCTGTAGGTGCCGGAGATAATGTGGTCGGCGGCACGATCCACGATGAGTATCCACCCGAAACTGCAGATATCCCGAAGGTGGGAGGATATACCAACCTTGAATTTGAATCGATCGTCAGCCTTGAGCCTGATGTTATATTTGCTTCTGAAGCAAACGGCGAAGATGCCATCAATATACTAAAGGACCTGGGATTTACTGTAATAGTAATCGAGCCAAAAACCATCGATGATATCATGAGCAACATCGAACTGATAGGAGAAGTGACCGGGAATAAAGAGATGGCACTATCGATCACCGATGATATGAGAACACAGATGGATGCCATCACAAGTAAAACAACCAACATCCCTGCTGAGGAAAGGCCTCGTGTGCTCTACCTGGTCTGGCATGATCCAATGTACTCTGCCGGACTTAATTCATACCCGGACAACCTCATAACCATGGCCGGTGGAGACAATATACAGAAAGCTGAAGGATGGCCGGTCATCAATCTTGAAGATGTCGTAGACAGCAATCCACAGATCATAATCTGTTCCGGAATGGGCGGAGCATCATATACAATTATGGACTCAATCAAAAATAATGATGCGCTGGCCCAGACAGATGCCATAAAGAATAACAGGATCTACCCTATCGCTGACCCCAGCATCATCGAGATCCCTGGCCCCAGGATCGTGGAAGGATTGAAGGAATTAGATATATACATCGAAGCTGAGATAGGGGGCTATGAAGTGGAAGAAACTGTGATCAAAGCCAATGATGAACAGTCAGAAGATGCGACACCACTGGACAATACACCCGAAAACAGCGAGTCAGATATCCCGGCCAGTGAAGATGGAAACTGCGAGGAAGTCCCGACAACCAGCTCACCTGGATTCAGCGTCCTGATAGCTTCATGTATGCTAGCAGCAGGATACCTCAGGGCAAAGCGTTCCTGAATACAAATACGGAAAAGGATGAAGATGGCAAGAGACGGAAAAGCTGTAATGGTCTTACTTTCGGTATTGCTGGTAGCCATGATCGCCAGCAATACCGCAATAGGCAGCAGCGATATTTCACCTGTCGACACCGTTAAGATAATGGTTACTGCCATTACTGAAAAATTAATGCTCGGAGATATCCTGAATATCGAGAAGGTATGGAGCGATAGCCAGGGAACTATTATAATGAACATAAGGCTTCCGAGAGTCCTCCTTGGAGCTTTGGTGGGTGCAGCTCTTGCAACCGCCGGTTGTGCCATGCAGGGATTGCTGAAAAATCCCATGGCTGACCCATACATAATAGGGATGTCTTCAGGTGCCGGCCTTGGTGCAGCTCTTGCTTTTGCACTGATGTTACCCTTACAGCTTCTTGCTTTTGTGACAGCAGCAGGATCCATTTTCATAGTCTACAATATATCGAGGATCGGAGAAAGAGTACCTACGGAAACACTGTTGCTTGCAGGAATTGCTGTTGGTTTCTTTCTCTCGGCAGTCACGTCTTTCATCATATTCCTTTCCCAGTCACCACACCAGATAATATACTGGATGATGGGAGGGCTGTGGACTGCCAGCTGGGATAAAGTGAAGATCACTTTTGTTATGATACTTGTGGGTATTTTCATGCTCTACCGGCAATCATGGAACCTCAATGTTATGCTCCTTGGTGAGGAACAGGCACAGTGCATGGGAGTGGATATCGAGAAGGTAAAACGAAGCGTACTCATATTCTCATCACTTGTTACTGCAGCTGCAGTATCTGTTAGCGGGATCATAGGTTTTGTAGGACTTATCATACCACACATAATGAGGATTATCGTGGGGCCTGATCACAGGATACTCCTGCCCACATCAACCCTCATGGGAGCAGTATTCCTGGTGTTCTCAGACACTATTGCAAGGACAATACTCGAATCCACCGACCTGCCCGTAGGAGTTGTTACCGCCTTTTTCGGAGCTCCTTTCTTCATTTACCTGTTAAGGAAGAGGAGAAAGACAATCTATGCTTGAGATCAAAGGCCTTAATGTGAGCTATGGCAGCCGAAAGATACTGGAAGACATTAACATATCTGCTGAAAAAGGCGAGTTCCTGGGCATCCTTGGGCCGAACGGATCCGGCAAGACAACATTAGTTAAAGCTATCACCAAAGTTCTCAAACCCGAATCCGGAGAGATAAACCTTAACGGAAGATCCATAAAACATATGAATGGCTCTGAACTTGCCAGACATATAGCAGTGGTTTCGCAAGTCATATCCATCAATTTCGAGTTTGCTGTAAAAGATATAGTGATGATGGGGCGTACTCCTTACATAAAGGGTAATGAATCCCCTGAGGACTTTGACATCGTTGAAGAATCCATGGAAAAAACTAAAACAGACTTCCTGAAGGATAGGCTTGTCACACAGCTGAGTGGCGGTGAACTTCAGCGTGTCATCATAGCAAGAGCACTTGCGCAGCAAACGGACATCCTGCTTCTCGATGAACCAACATCACATCTTGATATCACGAACCAGATCGATATCCTGAACCTAGTCAAAGATGAATCAAGAAAGGGGAAGCTTGTAGTTGCAGTGGTACATGACCTGAACCTTGCAGCATATTACTGTGACAAGATAGCACTCATACGGGATGGAAACCTGATGTCGTTGGGCACACCAGCAGAAGTGCTCACCCCGGAAATCATTGGAAAAGTATATAATCTGCCTGTAGAGGTTGTCACCAATGAGATCACGAATTCCCTGTATGTGATACCAAAGCTAGAGCCTTTAGCACACCCTTGAGATCTCATTTTTAAGCAAATGGTAAAAGAAATAAAAACCTTTTGGGATATATCTTTATTCTATTTCGGCCCAAACCACGAGTATTCCCTTCATAGAACCAATATTTGAGTAATCAGAAGGTACATGAAGGGTAAGGTCCGCAGTCCCCATTTCTTTTGGACCAAGCAATGCAGAATATTCATACCACACTCCGGAATTAATGTGCAGACCACTTATGAACAGATCATCTGCTGTACCAATCACATTCACAGAGATAGTTGCATCAGCTCCTCCTCCATTATGCACTTTGATTATCTTTACATCACTTACCTCACCTGCTTCAAGGCAACCAAAATTGATGGTACCGGGAGTTGCGACGACCCCAACTGCCGGAATGATCTCTGCACCAAGAGATACACCTGAATACATTGAAGCGTTGTTCAACGTTTCATTCCCATCATCGTTGTCATTGTCGTCTTCATCTTTGTCATCGTGAGAGTGGCCATTCCTTTTACCACGATTATTGCCACTATATCTTGGAGCATCAATTGCATTGATATTGGCGGTGCTTGGATGTTCCAGGTCAGAATATGTGATCTCATGATGATCTTCTGTGGGAGAGGAGGCAAGCTCCGGCGAATTCGTAGAAATGTTTGCAAGACCACTCAGTAGCAATGTCGTAAAGAGTAGAAGCCCTAAAGGTTTGATCATCGGATGCATAATTAACCGCCACACATTGTACAAAGATCACTACTTTTTCCCTGAAATCGACATTTTACACGCTTTATCAAGATAATGCCACCAAATGACAAATTTAACACATAACACCATAGCAACATACCTTTTTAGTGTACAAAACCGAACAGAAGAAATGATCAATATGTACGATAAGGCAAGCTTGGGATGAAACATTACATCACATGAGATGCACAGAGACAATCACAGTAATCACGATTTAGTTCGTATAGATAAAAAAGAAAAGGAAAAGATCCTTTTCAAAATTTACCTTAAGCTTCACTCAATTTCTGCCCAGACCACAAGTATACCTTTCATAGAACCAATATTAGAGTAATCAAAAGGCACATGAAGGGTAAGGTCCGCTGTCGTCATTTCCTTAGAACCAAGCCATGCCGAATAATCATCCCACATTCCATTATCAACATACAGACCATCCATGAACAGGTCATCTGCAGCGTCTATCACATCAGCTGTGATTATTGCATCATCTGCACCCCTGTTAGTAATCTGTACAGTTCTCACGTCACTGACCTCACCTGCTCCAAGGAAACCGAAATTGATAGTACCTGGAGTGACAACAATACCTACTGCAGGGATGATCTCTGCACCAAGAGATACTGCTGCAGATATTGATTCATTCTCAAGTTCTTCATCGCCGGGATCGGAAACGACGATATGGTTGGGCTTTATGATTGAATCACTGCCTACGGAGTTTGCCACAGTGAGAGTTACGTCAAAGCTACCTGCTGAAATGAATGTATGTTCAGGATCCTGTTCAGTTGAATCGATGATACTATCATTGTTAAAATCCCATGCCCATTCTGTAGGAGTACCCGTTGAAAGATCGGCGAACTGAACCGTCAGCGGAAATGTACCGGAAACGACGCTTGCAGAGAAATCGGCTTCTGGTGCAACTAGCGGATCGCTGGCAGTGGTAGATACAACGATTTCCTCATCGCCAAAAGTGCTTGAGTAGGGAATTTCATTTGCGGAATAGGCTCCCGATATTGTATAGCTCCCTTCCGGCGTATCTGAGGGTACTGTTACATCATAGATTATCGTTCTGCTTTCCCCTGCATTGAAAAGGGACACAAATACCCATTCTAAAGCAGACTCTTTGAAAATGGAAGCCCCAGCATCGTCAATTACAGTCAAATTCCACCCATCAGGAAGGTTTTCTTTAACAGCCGGACTTGATATCGCTGAATTTATAGATAGGGTAACAAATACCCTGAAAGTATCCCCTGGCACTACCTCTGAGGTCGATATCGATCTTGTAGCACTTAGTTCCCCTGCTGCCATTGCAGGCATGGAAACTGAAATAAGCACGAAAAATACCATCAATACCGTTATTATTCTTCTTTTGTTCATTATCGCACCACCTTTTTCACCTAGATCTTATTTTTGTCTTTTAGTACCTTTTACACAAAATAAAGACATCAGTAGTCCTGAAACAGCCATTATAAGTTCAAAACCCGGAGTATTAGGCTCCGAATCCTGAGATTGTACATCATCCCGGGAAACTTCAGTGTTTTCAAGTTCCCCTACAGGTTCTCCCCCGGTGACCGGATCAACATTACTTTCTTCTTTATTCACTTCAACGCTTTCTTCCGGAATTATTTCAGCAGAAGAAGTGGAAGTATCTGTTAAAGAAGAGACAGTTGAAGAAGAATCGTCGGTATTACCTGTGTTTCCAGAAGACGAAGAGCCTGTAATAGTGATCGTGTCATCACCTATGATCGGGACGGAAATGTATTCATCGGAACTTGTATAAAACGATGCTTTACCATGAATAATATAAGTTCCTGCTTTTTCACTTGATGGAACCGTCACTTCATATACCAGATCCCTGGATTCACCCGGGAGTATATGACCAGACCACATCCATTCATGGGTCGATTCCTTGAAAAGAGCTCCATTATCCTGAACCATGCTCACAGTCCACCCTTCAGGAAGGTCTTCGTCAATCATTGGAGCCTTGTATGAGTCAGTGGAAGACAAACTAACGGTTACTATGAAGCTGTCACCTGCACTAACGGTATCTTCTGAAATATCTCTACCAACAGTAATACCTTCATCGGCTAGTGCCGGAGAAGACATTAATGATAACGCTATAACCAATAAACTCAGAAAAACACTGTACTTTTTTAGATTAAACATATTAATTTTCCCATATATTCTTTTAATTTATTTGTGATCATCAACGGACTTTGCCAAAACCGAAATGTATAGGACTGTTTAAATATCTTTGATTTGGATTTGCTTTACTTTTATCAGTGCTATTAATATTTGATCCAATTTCTTCATAATTTATGAAGTAGATCGAGGAACATACATACGAACATTCTTATAGCTGTGGAATTCAAAGGCGACAAGAAATCGAATGATATCTTAATTTGAAAGCAAAATACGAAAGGAGCTCATACCCACATTTCAGAACTTACCATCGATATGCTTCCACTTTATCGGGAAATTATACCCATCGTTCACATTCCTGTCAAACTTGTCATTTCTCGTAAATACATGTATAAGCGATCTTATCATCCACCATCCAACTTATGCACAATAGACTTTAATTAATATAATAAAGCCAATTATATAAGCTAAAATCCATAAAGACATTATATGATTTAAACATATCTTTTTGGGTTATTTACATTATCTTGATGCATAACAGTATAAGAGAATCTCTTTTAAATGCTTAAATAGATGTACACTTATTCTTGTACATCCCTTCGTCTCCTGTACATTACATAAGCAAAAGTGCCTGCAATTAACATTAGGAAAAGTACAGCTCCTTTTGCAAACACATTCGAAACATGGACATTAACAGGGATCTTAATACCACTCCCCACCCCAAGGTCACCTTCCGGGGATGTGGATAGAACATAAGCTTTAAACTCGTGCTCACCAGCGCCAGAAACTGGGGGTTTTAGCTCAAGAGTTACTTCTTTAACCTCCCCTGCATCCAGAGTGAAATTATCATTAGAGATCAGGAACCATTCTGTATACTCATCATCCACATAAACAAGATAATTGGAAATCGAATCGCCTGTATTTTTTACGTACAGGGACTGAGTATCTGAACTTCCAACCTCTACAGTGAAGTTCAACCTTCCCGGAGAAGCACCGACACCAGTTGCCGAACTTGCCTGTGCTATCATTAACAGTACCAGTATACTGATTACAATTTTTTTTAGCATCATTCACACCTATAAAATCATTGTAAATAAGAGATGATAATATATAAACAAACTTATAAGAGTTTTATTCATATAATTAGAAACTTGATAATAACTATTGTTAGCTACAGTGCAAATGACAACTCATTAAGTTCTACAAAAACGTTCAATTAGGCCATAATTCCTTCCATTCTAATTGGATATCACCAAACTTATACGTAATTTACAAATGAATCCGAATCTATAACCATTTTGCAAGTTCGTCATCAAAGCAATTGATACGCTGTAAACGTTATTGTAACATACAACTTCTTGTTTTTTATTCCATTTGAATCAAGTATCAGAGTTCTTTGAATCAGCTATTTCCACATACATCGCAATTGTACCCAAAACAGATCCAATATCACAAGAAAGAAAGTAAAAGCGAGACATATTATAAGGAACCTTTCTGAAGGTATTCCCTAAGAACTTTCTTTCTGATATGCCTAAAAGCTGCATTTGTTACATCGATATTAGTCCTATTAAATGGACAAAGAAGCGTGATACAAACTTATGATGTTATCTTTTTTGATAATGTATTTTTGCTTTAAGGGAAACTATATATATAATCGATCATTATCATTATGATCATAGTGTTACTTCTAAAATAAACACTATAAACTACAGGAAATCTGAGAAATAGAACTTGAAAAATTAGATAATCGAGGGACTCCTGAAATCAATTTTGGTAAATGTAAACTGATTTCAAGAATCCGCATCAATAGATAGTTCTTTCTCCTAAATAAGTTTTCCTGATTAGTCGATAAGAAATCACTTATTAGGTTTTTTATTGACACAAAATCGAAAAAGAAACATACGGAGAAACTAAAACATGCAATCAAGAAATTTAGCACTAGTAATTAGTGCAATGATGCTCGTGGGTTTGCTTGCAATCCCTGCATCTGCCGATACAGACTGGGCACAGTTCCAGGGAGATTCCGACAAGAACGCTTTTACGGCTGAAGACGGACCTACCTCTGTCAGTACAAGTTGGGAAACCTATATTGGAGGCGGTGGCTGGATGGGAGTCGATTCCACCCCTATTGTAGTAGGTAACTACGTATATGCAATGTCCTCTAATGGAAATCTTTCCAAGGTAAGTGATACAGGAACTGCAGTTACTTCAGGAAACTGGCCAGTTGATCTGGCTGGAAGCGGTTTCCAGAATTCTGTAGCAGCAACAAACGGAAGTGCAATTTTCGTAGTAACAACAGGTTATAGCAGCGCCACACCAACGCTTTACGCAATCGATGCAGATGATGGTAGCACACTCTGGGATGAGACAATTGGAACCAGCGATTACCAGTGTTCATGCCCTATCCTCTACGATAATGGTAAACTTTACTTTGGTACTGTCAAGATGAGCAACCTCGATGCCACCAATGATAGTGATGATGGAACCTATTATTGCTATGATGAAGACGGAACTCTGGAATGGAGCACTTCTACAACAGACAACAAAGGATACTACTGGGCAGGAGCATGCAGTGTAGGCAATTATATTGTCTATGGTAACGATGCCGGTAATGTAACCCTGGTCGAGAAAGCCGATGGTGATGTTGCAGATTCCTTTGACATCAGCACTGTATTCTCTGACAATGCAGAAATCAGGTCAACATGTGTTTTCGATAGTACAAATAAGAGAATATATTTCACCTCCAAGAGTGGCTATTGCTACTTTGTAGGACTGGATTACAACCAATTTACCCAGGTATACTCCTTCGACACCACCGATACCGCAAGCAGTTCCAGTATGTCCTACAGTACATCCACTCCTGCAATTGACATCGGCGGAGATGTTGTTTATGTTTGCGCAGGCAGCTTTAGCAGTGGCGGACTGTTTGCTCTGAATGCTGATGATCTCTCCGAGAACTGGCAACACGGTTCAGATGGCGCACAGTCATCCCCTGTGGTAAGTGAAGATCTGGACAGCACTAAGAACGTTGTCTACTACACTACAAACGTAGCCCAGGGCACATGTTATGCCGTAAGGGACGATGGTTCTGGTAGCAACGATTACACCCAAAAGTTCGCATACACTCCTACCAACGATAACTACATACTTCAGGGTGTAGCAATTTCAGGCAGCCAGGTCTTCTTCGGTAACGATGATGGTTACCTTATTGGACTTGCATAAATAATTCCTAAATTGAGAAGATTGTGCTTAGGCAAATCTTCTCTTCTTTTTTATTATTCAAGCATCATAATTTAAATTAATTCACTCGAATTGTTGATGTAAACATATGTCGTCCTGATCAAAGCAGCATTATCATTAATGTTTTCAACTTTACCAAAAAAGGAATTAAACGATAGTATCTTTAAGAACAAAATAGAAGATCCTTTGGTCGAATCTCTAGAAATCAAATAACAGGATGCATTATCTCATATTAAATGTTCATTTGTCTTTTTAATGATAAAGCTATCTGTGAATATGCGGTTCACAAGCCCTCAATAACTTGTTGCTATCAATACAACCTTTCCAAAGTTTGCTGAAATACCGGGAAATCCGAAAAATAATCGAGATTTTTAAAGGCAGATTTGTTCAAATCGGAAAGGACCTGTTGCTGACAAAAAAATCCAGATGTTCTCAGCTTTTTTTATATTTTAATTGCTAAAAATAAAGCCAAGAACACTAGTACCTAGTTTAACTTACAAAGATTAGACTCGAAGTTACAGACAATATAAAGCTAAATGTTTAGGAATTCAAACGATGTACGTCATACACTAACTGTTCATTTCCCAGGCGTACATCTATTGTTACATTTCCAATATCATACCCCTTTAGGTATTGGTCGCACATTTCAGAAGAGTACTCAAAGTATGCGTCTGCTTCAAAAGGATCATGGAGTAAAACCACAAGTATTTTTTCACCATTTATGACCAGAAAACTGACTTCCTTAATGCCATCATCCTTTTCCAGTTCGATTTTAAGCTGCTCAATCGATTCGTCAAACCCAGATGTATTATCTCCCGTAATCTGATCACCAGATACATCCGGGGATGTAGACGATTCTTTATTTATATCAGTACATCCGGAGGATATACAAATTATGAGAACTAACAAAATAGAGAGGGATGTGGAGTTTCTATTCATAACTTAAGTTTCCTTTTTACTTTGATATTCATTATAGAAATAAATTATTTATAACAACAATTAGGATTGTTATTTAGCCAGATTCTGGCTTCGAAAAGAAAGGAGCATCTGGGAAACCAGATGCTCACTACCAATTTACGTCTCGTCTACCTCCACTTCGATCTCAACGACGTATGTTGCATTTGCTGCATCTACATCGATGTAAGGTGGTACAAATGTGTATTCAAACGGTGCATAAAGGAATGTCAGCTGATCGTTGTCACCTACATCATTGGCACTAAGTCCGTATGGTGCAAGCTGGTCATTTATGTAAATAAACCATGATGTTTCATCGGTATTTTCGATTCCATTTATGTCAGTAAGGAAAAATGAACCGAAATATCCATAGTATGCATCAGATGCATTATAGGTAAATCCATCATTTTCATCATTAGAAGCTGCATCAAGGGCACCATGATCAGTCAGTGTGTCAACCTGATAACTAGCAGTCGGGTTGTTGGAAGGCACGAAAGTGAAAGTACCTGTTTCTAGTTTGACTTCACCATCAAAGAACTCTATCAAGTCAATTTCGTCCTCAACTTCCTCGATTTCCACTTCAATCTCAACAATGTATGTTGCATTTGCTGTGTCTACATCAATGTAAGGTGCTACAACTGTATATTCAAATGGAGCATAGAGGAATGTTATCTTATCATCATCTTCTACTGCATTGTCACTAAGTCCATATGGTGCAAGCTGGTCATTTATGTAAATGAACCATGATGTTTCATCGGTATTTTCGATTCCATTTATGTCAGTAAGGAAAAATGAACCGAAATATCCATAGTATGCATCAGATGCATTATAAGTAAATCCATCGATTTCATCATTAGAAGCTGCATCAAGGGCACCATGATCAGTCAGTGTGTCAACCTGATAACTGGCAGTAGGATTATTTGAAGGCACGAAAGTGAAAGTACCTGCTTCTAAGTTCACACCTCCATCAAATATTTCAACTGGCTCTGCTGCTGCAGCACCAACCATCATTACACTGAGAAGTGCAACTAAGGCTATACTTATTATTTTTTCTGTTTTCATTTATTTCATCTCTTGCAAATATATATGGAATTATAATAATTTCTGCTAAAAATATTGTAATAATGTACAATGTTCTTGACTTAGCAATTATAATACCATTCAAAATATAACATTACGCATAATCAGATACTGTTAATATATATAACAATATCTTTTTTGATAATATATAATAGTTAAAAGGATAATATAATTTGGAGACGTTAAACCAGCAATCTGTTTGGAATTACTGTAGCGTCTATGAGTAAACACTAAACTCTCGTGAAATATTCAGAGTTTGGATGGAAACGTGCAGATAACCTGATTAGTATCAACTGCTTCGTCGCATTCGAAGGTCCTATGTACATACGATGAAGATAACACCGCCAAGAATGTGCAGAACATCCTGAAAGGCGTCTCCAGAAAACATCATGCTGGATAGACCATCAATTAGATTGCTCATACAATCTTTTCATCCCATGAACAACCCAGGACGAATAATAAAAAAGAAAAAAGGGATTTTACAGATATAGCATCGGGTTTACAGACTGTGCCTTTTTGCACATGCCTCTGATCCGGGAACAAGACACTATACATGTACAAAAATGCACAGAGAGTAAACTTGTCGATACATATCTTTTGTATTCACCAGCTTTTGATCTTTCTTCGGCGATCCATGTTTAGCATAGACTTAGGAAGTTAGCCATAGATTGATCAGATTCTGCAACCTGTCAGTTGTGATTATAGAATCTGTTACTGGTGCGGGTTCATCCGTTAGCCAGCAATTGATCGCCTCCTGCAGTTCTGCTGTATCGATAGCTGAACTTAAAGTCGAGTGTGGATCATCCCATGGGTTCCACTCTGCAAGCCCGAAAAGATAGCCCCTGTCATTGCCATAGAATATACGACCGTCCTTTATCGCCACACCATGCAGCGTATATTCATTCAGTTCAGAGGGGGCTTCATAGTACCACTGAAGTTCAGGCTCAGTATTTCCCGTATAATCCTTCAGGCAATATACCCTTGCATCATCAATGTTCGTGGTGAAGTAGATGTATACTTCCCCATCCCCGTCATCGTAGGCAGTGGATATTACCGGAGAGCCCTGTACACCACCATTCGGAGTGTATTTCCAGATCTGTGAAAGATCAGCTTCGTTGAGGCAATAAACATCTCCCGAGCCTGTGAAAGTACCTGTACCCACGTATACCCTGCCATTGTAAACAGTTGGAGTACATGTGCTTTTACCGATGGAGGCCTTCCGGGCATCCGCAGTGTTGAAGGTGCCGTCCTGATTGAAACCGATCGAGAAGCAGTAACCCGCTTCTGAAGAGGAATAGAGGCGACCTGTTTCCGGAACATATGTTATCGAATTCCTGATCTCATCCCGTTCTCCGCCATAACCAAAGCCCAGTAGTTCGGAAACGTTTACTTCATCAACAACGGTTCCGTCATATTTGTCCAGGGATGTAAGATGAAGGGCATCATCACCAAAAATCATATATCTTCCCACAACTGACGCTCCGGCCCAGTAATAGCCCTTTCCGGTAGGTGAAACATATGTCCAGGCCAATGTGCCATCTTCATTATAACAGAAGTACTTGCGGTTTGTTTCTCCGAAACTTTGCCATTCCCCGAAATAAACCCTGCCATCATCATACATTACAGGAGTGTTCAACTGGGTGAATTCCAGGTTTTCAGAATCAACAGTGACATTAAACAGCTCATCGCCTGATATGGCGTCATACGCATAAAATTTCCCGAAAGCGGTAACAAACAGTTTACCGTTCCCGTAAGCCGGGGTTCCAAGGGGAGCAGTGACACCTTCGGCAATATCATTCGTCCATTTAATATCCCCTGTGTTCCTGTCAACTGCAAATACGGAGCCCATTGCTGACACATAAACCATATCCCCTACTACAAGAGGGTGCACATCGATTCCATAAGCACCTGCTATCCCGTATGTCATAGTAGACCAGGATTCTGACATATCCGGTTCCTGAACAGGAGCCCTGTCGCTTGTGACAGCATTGTTGTACAGATCTTTGCCGATCAGGGGCCAGTCCGTGGAAGTGAATACCTCATCACCGATAATCTCTACTGTGGAATCACCGGTGACTGCACCACCCACAAGGATCTCTGCATCAAAAGCAAATGCATTTGCCTCCCCAGTAATACTTTTAGCACCGGGACCTTCTCCGGAAGGGATGGTGACAGTATAGACATAAGTTACGGTATCCCCGGGAGATATTTCCTGAGCAACAGCCTGCCATGTATAGGAATCTCCGATAGGAGTAGGACTGCCATAACCCGCATTGTCGACTTCTGCGAAAATCCAGCCACTTGGCAATGTTTCTGTAGTTTGCATGGATACAAGATGATCAGTGGAAGAACCGGTACATTCCAGCTCCACTGTAACGGTAAAGGTATCTCCCGGCTCTGCATCAGTCACCGAAATAGATCGAGTTGCTGTCAACCCTATATCTGCCAGGGCAGGAGTTGCCATGACAGTAAGGTAAACTATTACCATAAGCAGCAATAAACTAATTGTTCTTTTTACATTCATATTTGTACCTCTATTATTCAAGATAATTACATTCGAATTTGTTATACTCAGTTAAACACAAATAACTGGATTTCCGAGTTCAAAAATATGTGGTACGTGGCCGGAATGATTCTGTTTTTCCGCAAGAATCGATGCTACTAGGAGCTACGGACATATGGAGAATAACACGAATGATGCTATTGTTAATATCATATTCTTATGTAACACCACACCACCTGTCTGAAACCGAATGCAAATCTACCACAATTAAACTCTAAAGATCACCTTTACCAGAAACGGAACTTAAGTGTCAGTCCCGGCGAAATGTACCAATAAAATATTTAAGGTATTTTACACCAAATTATAAAATAAATATATTTAACCGTTGCGCTTAACCTTACATATATAATTTAAAAAGATTTCATGAATTAAAGAAAACGTTTGACGTCAAAAATAATTTTCATACTTTTTGCTTGTTTTTTCTAGTTCAACACAATAAATGGATTGCCGGAATTAACTAAACTCAAATTCCAGCCTTCAGAAAGGTCTTCATGGATGGCTAGAAACTAATTTCGATGATCTAATAGATAGTCCTAGCAGATAGCCATGCTGTGTACCCTAACGCCATACTGGATCAAAAACGACCATCATCCCCTTCGTAATAACTCCTCTGCTGCCATTGCAGGCAGGAAAAACGAAACAACTAGTAAAAATGCCACCAATCGCAATAATGTTCTTTTATATTCATTATCACCTCCCTTTTCCATTAGAGAGTATGCTTTACCTTATTCAGTATCTTTTACACAAATACACGGACATCAATAGCCCTACAACAGCTAACATAAGATCGAAAACCGGGAGTTTAGTCTCAGAATCCGGATGTTGTACATCAGCCTCGGAAACATCAGAGTTCGGAAGTTCCTCCGCAGACCCTTTCCCAATGATAGAATCGATACTGCTCCCTTCTTCATTCACTTCAACATTACCTTCAGAAATTGATTCAGTAGTGAACGTGGAAGTACTTGTTGAAGAAGAGTTGCTTGAAGAAGGTTCATCAGAAATATCAGCGTTTCCGGAAGATGCCGATCCCATTACAGTGATCGAAGAGTCACCTGAAACCGCACCACCCACAATGATCTCTGCGTCAAATGAAAATGCATTTGCTTCCCCGGTAATACTTTTAGCCCCGGATTCTTCCCCGGAAGGGATGGTGATATTATACACATAAGTTACTGTATCCTCAGGATACATTTCCTGAGCAACAGCCTGCCATGTATATGAATCTCCGATAGGAGTAGGGGTGCCATAACCCGCATTGTCCATTTCGGCGAAGATCCAGCCGCTTGGCAACGTTTCTGTAGTCTGCATGGATACAAGATGATCAGTGGAAGGACCACTACATTCCAGCTCTACTGTAACGGTAAAGGTATCTTCTGGCTCCGCATCAGCCACCGAGATAGATCGAGTTGCTGTCAACCCTATATCTGCCAGGGCAGGCGTTGTCATGACAGAAAGGAAAACTATTGCCATAAGCAGCAATAGTCCCACTATCCTTCTTACATTCATATTCGCACCCTTATTTTCAAGATTATTACATCGGGGTCTGCTTTTTCCATTTAAACACAAGTAGCTGGATGTCCGAATTTGAAATTATGTGACCCGTATCTATCGGGGTCTGCTTTTTCCATTTGAACACGGCAAACTGAATCTCGCTGTTTGTTATCAAGCTTCCACCATCTGACTCAGGGTTGTTCCAGGGATTCCAATCGACATTGATATAGCCCACCTTTGTTTTCATGTCCATTCCCTGTGAACCTATCGCTGTCAGGGTTACGTTGTAAACGCCTGCCGTATCATAAATGTGTACAGGATCCCTTACGGTATAGTCCGTGTTTCCATCACCATCCACGTCCCATCTCCACATGGTTGCTCCGGTGGACAGATCGTTGAATTGCACAGTGAGTGGAGCATCCCCTGAGGTTGTATTTGCCGTGAAATCCGCAAAGACATATTGCGTGTTGAGGCTTTCACTGGTAGCAAGGCTGAACAGGTAGCCAAGATCATTGCCATAGAATATCCTGCCGTTCGAGATGGAAACTCCCTGAAGGGTATACTGGTTCTTCTCTGAAGGTGGCTGGTATTCCCACATCACGTCCATCTGGGTGTTTCCCGGAAGATCCTTCAGGCAATATGTCTTTGAATATTGACTATTTGTGGTGAAGTAGATATAGATCTCACCGTCCCCGTTATCATAGGCTGTGGATATCACAGGAGAAGCCTGTACACCGCCATTTGGAGTATGGCTCCATATTGGTGAGAGGTCCGATTCATTCAGGCAATAGAATTTCCCATTAGATCCGTAAAGGCCACTTCCTACGTATACCCTGCCATTATAGACCACAGGAGTTGAGGTACTCGCCAGATCAATATCCTGCCTGATTACATCCGATTCATTGAAAGTTCCGTCCGGGTTCATACCTACGGCATAGCAGTAACCTGCTTTGGATGAAAAGTAGATCCTGTTGTTCTCCTCGTTGTAGCAGATCGATGAAGAGATCTGGAGGGCATCAAAACCCGGCCACAGGGAGGACATATTAAGTTCGTCCACGGTTGTGCCGTCATTTTTGTTGACGGAAGTAATATAGGACCCATCGTCCCCGAAAACAAGGTAATCCCCTGAACTTCCAACCACTGATGCTCCTGCCCATTTATACTGTTTTCCGCTGGAAGATGGCCTGCTCCAGCATTCTGTCCCGGTACCATCATAGCAGTAATATTTGTTATCTCCTTCAAAGTCACCGATGTATATCCTGTCACCAATGAACGTGATAGGAGAATTCAATTCTCCGGAAGATACTGTGACATTCCAGAGCTGAACTCCTGTCACAGCGTCGAAAGCATGGACCTTCCCGGCATTGGTGGGAACGAACAGCTTTCCGTTACCGTACGCAAGGTTCCCTGTAAGGAAACCACCGCCACTTGAGGAATTTGTCCATTGCAGCACTCCTGTGTTCTTATCATATGCCCACACCGACCCGTCAAATGTTGATACATACACCATGTCCCCGACAACAAGAGGAACAATATCTATTCCCCCCATGCCATTTGAAGCCACATACGTGTCCCAGCACTGCGAAGTTTCAGGCGCGGTTATAGGTGCTTTGTCAGACGTTATGCCTGTCCTTTGTGTATTCACCTGGAATTGTGTCCAGTCGGCTGCTGAAACCAACATCGGCATAAATATCAGAATTATGAGTATTGAACTTAGAAACAAAAATGTTCGTTGATCTTTTTTCAAAAATTTCCCTCCATCCCTGCAGATTTGCTTAATTTGATAAATTGATAAATTTGCCTTTTATCACACAGGACACCTGTTCATACTAACTCCAGCCCTTCAGGTAACCTGAAGAAAACATATCCCACCTGGACAAAAACCTGCTATTGTTATTCATATTCTCTCAAAAATTATATTCCACCACATTTTCCGTATTATCAAAAAATTAAAAAAAAGTTCACCCGGTTTCCCGGATGAACAAGACCTGAAATCGCAATTCAGGTTTATTCAGGAGAGTCAAGCCACTGTGTGATGACGAACTGCAACCTGTCTGTGGTAATTTGTGCCTCTGTTACCGGAGCAGGTGCGTCGGTAAGCCAGCAGTTGATTGCCTGCTGCAGTTCACTGGTGACCACGTTCTCATCAGCTACAGAGTCAACATCATCCCATGGGTTCCAGTCATCGCTGATTGCAATAGAAGCATCCCCACCTACAGGAATGTCATCAACATCTGCTCCAAGAGCGAATGCAGAAACCAGACCTGTGAAGGTATAGTCAGCCATAGGCTCATCGTATGGAATCTGTACGATGTATGAGATGGTTACTTCCTCTCCATCAGTCATATTGTCTGCCCATACCCATTCATAGGTATCTGCTGCATCAGGGTATTCCCTGAATGATGAACCATTGTTGTCTGAAGGAGTTAATATCCATCCTTCTGGAACATTTTCCTTAAGAGTCAATGCTTCAATATCTCCTACAGCTTCCATTGTAATGGTCACAAGGGTTGCATTGTGCTGTGTGACACCTTCAGCTTCGAGGAAGCTGTCCTGCATGAAGGTCTGGTACATGATATCCCTGGTTGCAATTACCGGAGTATTTTCGTTCATGTTGACATTGATGCACACACCATAGTTTGCACCGTCTGCGCCAGCAACCCATGTACCGGTTTCATCCTGTGTCCAGAGTGGAGCATAGAACTCAACGACATCGCCATCATTGAGATAATTGGCACCGAGACCATTATCTGCTGGAATTCCATTGATCAGAATTCCCCAACCTGTACCGCCTACAGCACCGATATCATTGATCCAGAAGGAAGCAGGATATGGATCTGATGCAGGGGAATAGCTTGCATCGATATCAAGACCGGTTTCCATAAGAGCTGCAAGGTCTGTACTGGAATCCCAGGAAGTTCCTGCAGCAGGGTCGACTGAACTTGGATCGATCTTGCCGTATTTGTCAAGTGTAACTTCATATGACATCAACACAAGGCTGGATTCGACTTCACTGTTCTCAGCATTCCATGCGCCCATGAGTGGGTAGGTGTCGTTAACCGGAGGAATGTCAGAGATCAAATACCAATCTTCACCAACACCGTCACCGTTGCTGTCTTCACCTGCGTAGTCGGAATAGTAGTTACCGAGGTAACCTGTGTAGGTTGTACCCCTGTAGGAGTAGGTTACCGGAGTGGAGGTGTTACAAACTGCCGGTACTCCGTTATTGTATGCGCTAATACCGTCACAATTAATGAAATTGTTCAGGTATACCTGGCCATTAAATTTTATGGCAGATGTAGCATTTCTGAATTCATTGTAACGAATGATGTTACTACCGGAGTTGTAAGCATTAATATTTCCAGAAGTGCCTTCAAATACATTGTTCTCTATTAAGAGGTTACCCCCTTGATTGACAATGTACACGTTATCAAGTGTGTTGCCTCTTAAAATCAAATTGCTGGAGTCACCTCTTATATTACCATTGCCGCTGTTATCCTCAATTGTTACATCATTGCCAGTAAGCACGAGCTTAGTATATGCTCCAAATGTAGAATTTCTGACAACTGAATTGTCTGCAAGACAAAGGGTTTCAAAATCACCAGCAGGAAGGTTAAAGCTACAACCATCATATAACGCATCAGAGTAAGCGTATGCACTATTGCTATCACCAATAGATTCAGGACAACTTATAGCAAGTCCATCATCAAAAGTTATTCCTACAAATGAAGTTCCAGATGCATCATATATTGGAAATGCTGAAAAGTCGTCTGCTGGATCTAACCCTATAAAAATTGAAGGCATGCCGCCTGTTGGAGCAATGATTACTTCCCCGCCGTCAGCCATGAAAGTAAGGTTAGGCTTGGCTATGGACAAAACACCCATTCCAATTGAGTTAACATCAAGATCATATGCACCAGGAGCCATCATGATTGTGTCCCCGTCCTGTGCAGCGTCCACTGCTGCCTGCAGGGAGTCGCCTGGGCTGATTGAAATTATTGGGTTGTGAAGGACATTGACATCTGTGTCGCCGAGAGTCGTGCCCGATAAATATACCTCAGAGTCAAATGTCCATGCAGATGATGTTCCGCTGATACTCTGGACACCACCACTTTCACCGGCAGGAATGGTAACATCATAAACAAAGGTTACAATGTCCCCGGGAACCATTTCCTGGGCAACAGCCTGCCAAGTGTATGAATCACCGATAACAGTGGGACTGCCATAACCTGTACTGTCCACTTCTGTGAAAATCCAGCCGCTTGGAAGGATTTCTGTAACAGCCATCGCGGTAAGATGATCAGTGGAGGTAAAATCTGTGCATTCCATCGACACTGTAACTGTGAAAGTATCACCTGGTGCCGCCTCGGTAACCGAGATGGATCGATCTGAAGTCAAACCTATATCTGCCAGGGCAGGGGTTGCCAGGGCAGTAACAGCTACTATTGCCACCATCAACAATAGCCCAAATGTTCTATTTACATTCATTTTCGTACCTCTATTTTTCACTCTGTGTTTTTACTCTTCTTTTTATTTTTCAAAGCTTGTTTTACATGGGAGTTTGTTTTTTCCACTTGAATACAAGTAGCTGGATATTCGAATTTGATATCACATAACCTGTACTCGGCAGAAGTGTCTGCTTTTTCCACTTGAATACAGCATACTGTATCTCGGAATTGGAGATCACTGCACCACTTTCAGAGAGCTCATCATTGAAAGGATTCCACTCACTTTCAATGCAGTAGACACCAGCATTGGTACCATAGTACACCTTGCCCTGGGAAACTGCAGCTCCCTGTAAAACATAGCTATTATCACCAGGAGGATTATACTCCCAGATGAGCATGCCATTCTCGTCGATACAATACAAGGACCCGTCCTCCATTGCCGACGTGAAATAAATAAACGGTTTATCGTAATAGGTTGAAACGGCCGGTGATGATTTTACACCATCCGGTACATCGTATGACCAGATCAACTGCCCTGTGGAATCATCCACACAGTTGAGCTTACCAGTATAGCCGTGCTCCCCCTGTCCGACATACACCCTGCCATTATAGACCACTGGAGTAGACGTGCTGAAACCCTGCATCAGGCTCCATCCATCATTCAGGATTTGACCTGTACTGGAATCAAAACCTACCTTCCAGAGGAAACCCATAGCCTGGCCCTGCTCAGAGGTTGTATAGACATAACCGTCTTCATATACCACTGAAGAGCGGAACAGACCCGGAGTTTCGTTTGCAAAAGAGATCCTGGTATCCAGATCGCTGTCAAGGTTCACCTCATCGACAAGTGTACCGACCTTCCGGTCAAGGCATACCAGTTTACCCTCATGTGTAGAATAAACAACATAATCTCCGACAACTGCAGCACCGTTCCAGAGGAAGCCGCCACAATCAGCATTCGGATGGCTCCACAGGTGATTCCCAAGATCATCATAACAATGGAAATATTTGGTGCCCACACCCTGTCCCAGGCCATCACCAATGTATATCCTGTGATCATAGTAGGTTATCGGGGATTCGAAACAGTCCCCAGCAACATCGATTGTCCACTGCTCAACACCGGTATCAGCATTGTAGGCAGACAGGGATCCACTCTTTGATGCAACGAATATATTACCATCGCCGTATGCCGGAGTACTGGACTGGATAACGGCAGGATCAAGACCTTTCTTCCACAGGTAAGTTCCATCGTTCTTATTATAGGCATACAGTGAACCATTTGAAGTGAAAGTGTAAACCACATCTCCAACCACAACCGGCGGACAATCCACACGTTCTCCTGAAAGATCTACACTCCATTTGAGAGCTGCAGAGTCCTCGATCGGAGCATAGCTACCTGTTTCACCAAGGTTGTTCCACCCATTCTGGAACTGCGCCCAATCATCGACTGCAAGGGTCTCGATCGTCGTTTCGGGCATCACAGAAACTGAGACATCTAACGCGTTGTTTGATTCTGAAAGTTCCTCATTCCCATAATCCGTGTCAACGGTAACGGTTAATGAACTGTCACCGGTGGTGGATGGTGTCCATGTAAAACTGACATCTTCACTTGTACCCGGAGCCACTGCAGGCAATGTAACATCACCAATAATAGTACTGCCTTCCTTAACAGTAACAGTGCAGGGAACAGAATACTTGTAACCGATGTTATTGACAGTAGCTGTCATATCATAGACCTGGTTCACGTAGATCTCAGATGGCGTAAGAGATATAGGCTGAAGGTCACAACCTCCGTCCATCACGTAGATGGATTCCGAGATGATATTGTTTGCTTCATTATTTTCCACGATAGAATCCTGCGGATCAACAGAGATCGAAATTGTGTGCGTACCTGCCTCAGCTACTGTAGGTGTCCAGACAAATGTGACATCCTCTGACCAACCTGCGGCAACATCGATTGTCTGACTGCTGATCTCCACCCCGTCGTCCAGCAGGGAAACCTTTACATCGGTGATGTAAGTTGTTCCCTGGTTTTCGATGGTCGCTGTAAACTCATTTGGAATATCAACATATGCCTCCAGGGTTGCAAGATCAAGGCTCGTAGGCGTCAGGTCATTGACAGCATTGCCTCCATCATAACAATATAGGCTCTTATCATTGTGTATCGTGAACAGTTTGCCATTGTATATTGCCGGCGAGGAACCTCCGTAAGGAGCTATCCAACGCATTTCACCGGTGAGTGCATCCAGGGCGTACAAAGTATCATAGCCACTCGTCATTTCGCTACCACTAGGCGCAGCGCCCCTTCCGACATACACCTTCCCATCAGCAACAGCTACCGATTCAGTCCAGTGTCCGATCCAGAGAGAACCGTCTGTTTCCCACACAGTATTACCGGTAGTTGCATTGAAACAGTAGACTTTACCCCATTCGTAGCCACCAGCCACATAGACATTGCCATATGCAAGTGCGGGGGTTCCATCCGTCCTCCATGTTTCACGCTCCCAGATTATTGAACCGTCATTGGCATCAAGCGCATACGTGGCACCATTACCGTAGAAATTATAACTAGATACGTAAACACGTCCATCGTCCCCGCAAGCCACAGAACCGCATCCATTCTGTTCCATTGAGGTCTTCCACTTTTCAGTACCGGTTTCAGCATCGACACAATATACGAAACCCTGTGCAAGAGAACCATTCTCAACGTGCTGGTAACTGAAACTTGTCAGGTATGCTTTACCATCCATATAGGCAACACAGCCCTGAGCCCTGGGACCATTAAGTCCTGTTCCACCGGAGTCATAAACTGAAAAGTTCCATAACTGTGTACCGTCCGCTTCATTAAGACAATAATAGTGCCCTCCATCCCAGTCGCTGCAGAATACCTTTCCATCTGCAATGGTCGGACCACCATTTACAGAAGCAGCTATAACACCTTCAACCGGCGGATTCACAAATGTCCATTCAATATTCCCTGTTGCTGCATCGATACATGATGTGTTTCGCCCCGATGATGTGAACACATAGCCATTATGGTATGCAGGTGAAGACCAGGACCCATATTCCATGGAATCTAACTCAGTACTCCAAACCAGACTTCCATCGGTAATATCAACTGCTTTGATCCAGCTATAACCGTCAGGTCCGACGTATTGATAGCAATTCACAAAGGCCTTACCCTCAGCAATGACCACAGATGAATCCTTTATAGCATGAATAGGACCAGTTGTCCAGGCGATATTGTTCGTGTCCGGCCCATCGACCTGATAACCTGTGTGCTCAACATCCTTGTGGAACTGATGCCACGAAACATCTGTTGTCTCTTCTGCCATAGCTGGCGAAACAAGCAATACTAAACTCAAAAAAATGAGTGTAAAGATAATTGTTTTCAACTTATTATTCATCAATAATAACCTCCATTAGAGATTTTACAATTTTTTATCCAAAGTTATGTTATATATTAAGATCATACCTGGTCACCACACCAATTATATATTGTATGATATTTAAACAATATATTGCATATTGAACTTAAAATTAAAAGGATTATATATACTTAAAGGTATTGAGTTAGATAACTTATTTTAGCTATATTGATAATATGAAATATATAAGATTCAAATATTAGACTAATTCCATCATTTCCCCTATTAAGAGGGGACATCACGCTTTTTTTATCCAATCTAAAATTACATTTTGAGATCATACCCGGTCACCACACCAATTGTATATTGAACATCTTCAGATAAACAGTTAGGATTCTGACTTTAAAATGATAGGTTTTTACATATATAAAGTTAGTTATTTGAATAATACAACTTATTGAATTGGATAATTGTAGCAAAATATTAACAGTCACCAACTTGCCAAAATTTCGAAATCCACGGTTACAAACAGGCCTGATAACTTGCATTAAACCAATATAATCAAAAGCAGCTTTTGGTATCCTTCAGAAAAAGTTCTGCTCTATTTACATTGAAAATATTTCAAAAAATAACAGAGCAAAAAACGAGTCAATTTGAGCAGATCAATGAAAAAGAAGCGTCCTTTTGATCAAATATCTATCTGGTTCCCACCTTCTTTGTATAAATGTGAACAGACATGAAAATGATGTCTGATCCCATATCAATATGCGTATTGGACGGATGTCCGCTAGTATCCGGCATCAACTTACGTTATGAAAATGTATGCAGTTATCCCCATTAAAAGAGATAACTGCACAATTCCGCTTATGTGCCCGACAAAGTCCTTCTATAATAGAAACGAACCTATCCCACTTTTCAGATGCCAGCAACGACCATTTTACATGGGGTACTGGTTTTTCCAGTAGAGCACTGCGAGCTGAATCTCGCTATTTGCTATAAGGCTACCTCCGTCCGAATCCGGATCATTCCAGGGATTCCAGTCCAACACAATATAAGGCCTGTAAATGACATAATCACTTACCTCAGCCACTGCATGGTTCACCACCCCGCTGTAACCAGAACCGTCTGTTCCGGTGTAGGTCTGCACATTACCACTAATGTTTGCACCGGTGATCAGCACATTTACAGCACCCGAGTATACAAATTGAATTTATTAAAAATGTTGTTATGACTTATTTATTAGAAAAATATTATTAGATATGATTATTGAGATATCTTTTAATGCTAACATATGGTTGTCATAAAACAGGTGGAAGTGAATCGAGCATCCTGGTTATATATCCTGTCCTTGACCACCCTGCTTCATTAGATAAGCTTCAAGTAGTTATTGCCCCTCATCCACCCCGACCTCCAGCCACCTTAAAAAAGTAGCCGAAGACACCGTATCCCCAAGCCCCACCGTAGATACAGGCTTTTCACAGATGATTGTCGGCAGGATACACACCGAATAACCCCTGTACTCCCCGCATACACCGCCCTCAAGCTGTTCACCGCCGATACAATCCTGCAATTTGTTCAACTGATCAACTCCTTCTTCACTTCTGGCAAGACCACTCACCGATTTCTCAAGTTGTGATCGAACAGGCAGTTTTCCTGATGCTGCAAAGGCTGCTGCACACATCACACCGAATTGCATACTTTGCATTTCACGAATGGTACTGGAAGTTCCTTTCCTGAAAATGCTCATAATGAAATCACGGGTATGCAGGATGATCTTCTTCAGGCCCGTCGATAAAGCACATCTCACACAGGCATCCAGAATAGCACAGGCATCCATTTTTCGGATCATGTCCGATGGAACACCATGAAGTTCAGCAAGCATCACCAGTTCGTCCTCGTTCATTCCAATGCTATCCGCCGTACCGGCAAGTTCGGAAAAAATGGAAACACCCATATCCATGCTCATGAAATGACCTAGCTCAACATGTATCGGCAGATCAGGATTCCGTTCTTTCCAACCAATTAATTGAGAATGTGCCCTTTCAAAGCGCTCAGAATAACCGGAACCGTCAGGATAGCATTTCTGCAGTTGGTTGAAACCGGAAATGATCGCACCATCCATCTCGGCCACGTGCTCAAGGCTGTATTCTTCAAATTCAGGAGTGATGGTAAGTTCTGTATTGACATCATCATAAGTAGCAATGAAACGATTCTCCCGGGGTACGATTACATCAGTACCAAAAAAATCGAACTGGGTCCCACTGCTAAAATCAAAAACGAAATGGATGATCTCATTTGCTTCTCTGGAGAGTGGAACATCCTGTGGAACAGACTTTCCCGAAAAAACAATATTTTCCCCTGAAATCAATGGTTTTATAGATCCTATATCGCCAACCGCATTCATGACAACGTGCTCTGCACCCATATGGGACATGATGTTTGCCATTATGCCCGCGTTACCACCAAGGCGGATCTCACTCTTTTCATAATAACGGCTTTTCAGGAAATGGAAAACATCGTCCGAATAAATGAACCATTCCGCACCTGTTCCTTTCTGCATATGCAGGATCAGTCCGGCCACTAGATCAGAAAGTGACCTTATTTCACCCGGAGCATCGCATATTTTCCCGATCAGTTCATCTTTATCCACCAACTTCAGCAGATCAGACATCTCCAGCCCGGTTATCGTGTACAAAAAATCAATATTCACATTATATCCGCAAAGGACCTTCATGCAAAACCCTCATTTAAGCTTTGAAAGAAATGCCACAAAAGCAGTAGCTGATATCGCATCCCCTATTCCAACTGTGGCAACCGGTTCGCTTACGACCTTTGTCGGGACGACAAGTGCATCATAATAGGGAGTGCAAATACATCCGTTCTCGAAGTCCTCCATGCTTGACATTCCACTCCTCACAAGATGCTTTTCGAGCTTTTCAAGTTCTTTGTGACCTTCATCAGAAATGGGAACATCAAGACCTGACTCCGTACTTTCAAGAGAAACGATCTCACCATGAGATGCCTTTGCAGCTGCAACCGTTGATCCAAAAAGCAGGGCACTGCGGTGATCCTCAATGGACACCGGACAGTCTTTCGATACAAGACATATGTAAAAACCGAGGGAATGAATGTGTACCCTTTCAAGTTCAAGCTCCCTCAAAAGCTTCACCGCACCCTCATATAGTGAAATGATAGAATTCTCACCCTTATTAATTACAGAATAGGCCAGTTCCTCATAACCAAGAACATTCAGGGCATTTGCAACCTCAACGGTATCAAGGCCAAGAGAATGAACATGCTGTCGGACTATATGTTTTAGTATTGCCTTCCTGATAACCTTGTTCTGTATTGAGGTGAATTCCACGTGTATACGTATGTCAGGATTTCCTTCCTTGAGCTCTTCGATGACATTTACTGCCTTCCCAACATAATCCATGTAGGTTGAACCGTCCTCATACTCCTCTTTTATCATCTGGTAGCCTGCAAGTATAGCACCGTCAATGTCCGCCTGCAACTGAGGTATCCTCTCGTAAAGCTCAGGGTCCATCTCGATACGGATCCACTTTGGCCGGGAAGAGATGATCAGACGATTATCTCTTGGAATGACGAAATGTTCTCCCGCAAACTTCACCTCCATTCCCTTTGAGAATTCCAGTATCCAGTTGACCTTTGGACTGTTATCAGGATCAAATGCCTCTTTGGGATGCTTGAGAATCAACTTCCCGTCCTCCACAACAGGAAAAAGCAGGTTCTCAGAATCAACAAAGTACTCTGCCTGCTCCTCAGAAAGCCATGGTACATAGGTAATTACTTTCTCTATCCCCATGGATGCAAGAAGATTGGAGATAATTCCTGCCTGCCCGCCCATTCGTGCAGAATCAAAGACAAGATGATCAGTAAGCCAGTCATGTATGTCAGTTGTGTTCGTAGGTACCTCTGCAGCCTTACCATCGCGCATAGCGATGATAAGTCTTGCAACAAGGTCAGAAGGAGAATCTATCTGGCGCGGATATTCGAAAACCTTCTCCCGGACCTCTGAGATATCCACATTCATCAGCAAATGCTCAATATCCTCCGCACCTATGTGCTTGATGGCATCGATATTGCTGTTATATGCAACAAATATCCCCCTTACATTTCCAATAGACGAAAGAATGTCCTCATAGGACTTATGATAAATAGACTCCCACTCCCTTATTTCCATAAGATCACCTTCATTTAAAATGCCAGATCGGCCATTTTACGTGGTATATTCGGCATTGATCCTCACATAATCGTACGTCAGATCGCAGCCCCATGCTGTCGCACAGGAATCACCCATGTGGAGATCTACCTTAATAATTACCTCCGGGCTACCCATGATCGACCCCAGCTTTTTTAGCAGATCATTATCCTCTGATACGATCTTCCCGTTATCAACCAGAACTGCAGAATCCGAAATATTGGAAAATGCAAGCGATATCTTATCCTGATCAACATCCGCACCGGAATAGCCTGCTGCTGCCACAACTCTCCCCCAGTTAGGGTCCTTCCCGAAAACTGCAGATTTAACAAGTGGAGACCTGACAATAGCTTTTGCGACAAGTCTGGCGTCTTCCAGTGAAACTGCACCACTGACCTGTGCCTCGATCAGCCTTGTAGCACCTTCTCCATCTTTTGCGATCTGTTTTGCAAGATCCATCAGGACATGCTCAAGCCCCTGCTGGAACTCGTTCATATCAGGCTTTTTCCCGGAAGCACCTGTGGCTGTAAGCAACACCATGTCGTTGGTACTGGTGTCCCCATCCACTACCACCATATTGAAACTCTTATCCACAGCTTTTTTCAGGCAACTATCAAGAACATCGGTAGCAACTTCAGCGTCCGTGTATACAAAACCAAGCATCGTTCCCATATTCGGTTCGATCATTCCGGAACCTTTGCCAATACCACCAATACAAATGCCAGAACTAAGTTCAACAGCAGCCATCTTCGGAACAGTGTCCGTTGTCATAATAGCGCGTGCAGCATGGCTGTTTCCCTGAGGTGATGATATAAGTGAATCCACGACTTCATCGATGTTGTCTTTTATCCAGCCAACATCAAGTTTCCTTCCGATCACACCTGTGGATGCCACCCCAATAAGCTCACTGTCAACCCCAAGTTTTGCCGAAAGAACAGATGCCATCTCCCTGGCATCAGCCAGACCGTCCTCACCGGTAAAAGCATTTGCATTGCCACTGTTAGCTATTATAGCAGCCAGTTTTCCATTCTTTTGGAGCGCTTCACGGGTCACGACCAGAGGAGCAGCTATCACTTTATTTCTGGTAAAAACGCCTGCTGCATTCCCTTCGCCTACGATCACCGCAAGCCCCATCTTTCCCGGCTTGATACCGTAAGAACGTACACCTTTTACTGAACAGATCCCACCATCTATAATTTTCATTTAAATCACATTAAATACCTGCAAGACCGCGAATTATATCCCCACGTGTAATTATACCCACAAGCTTATCACCATCGAGCACCGGAAGCCTGTTAACTTTATGCTTTGTCATTAATCTGGAAGCATCTTCAACTGAACTATCAAGGCTTACCGTAAAAATATCTTTCACCATGATCTCACTGACCGGTTTTGAACCGACATCTGAAAGCATCTTCTTGGTATCCTCCCAGCTGATAAGTTCACGTATGGGTATCTCTATGACCTCAAATGGACTGGGAAGCCATAGACCGCCATGTTCAGGGATCTCCAGAAGTTTAAGAAGGTCAACTTCTGAGACAATGCCCATGACATTACTATCAGAGACCACAGGAACTCCGCTTATGTCCTCTTTCTTCAGCAACTGTGCAACACTACTGATGGAATCTTCAGGACTGCATACAATGACACTGCTGCTCATAATATCCTTTACTTTCATGATCATATCTCCTTTTTCATTATTTATGGTGAAGTTGCCGGAGTCCAGAGACCTGTGGTCTCATCAAGCCCACACATCACATTCATGTTCTGGATCGCCTGCCCTGAAGCACCTTTAACAAGATTGTCTATCGCTGAGATCACAACGATGCGACCATTATTAGCATCTACTTCAAATCCGATGTCACAGAAGTTAGAACCCCTTACAGCACCAAGGGACGGGATGTCATCCAGTACCCTGACAAAGGGTTTGTCCTTGTAGAAATCTGCATAAATGTCCCTGACATCTTCCACTGACAAGCTGTCATTTACGAAAAGGTGAGCTGTTGTAAGAATTCCACGAATGGATGGAATTACATGTGGCGTAAAACTAACATCCGTGAGTTTGCTGTCCAGGCGATTCAGTTCCTGGAAGATCTCAGCCCTGTGCCTGTGGGTTGTCAGCTTGTACGCCTGCACATTCTCTGCCATGTTAGGATAATGAGATGACAGTGTTGGATTGATACCCGCACCTGTGATCCCTGATTTGGAATCGAATATGGCCATTTTAAGAAGCCGGGCAGCAGCAAGTGGAGCTGCAGATAGAGTTGCCCCTGTGGGATAGCAGCCCGGATTCGCAATGAATGACTGTTCCTTTATTTCCGGATGGAGCTCCACAAGACCAAAGACCACATCCCTTGGATCAGCGTGTTCCATTCCATAGACATCTTCGAAAATATCGGTCTTCAAGCGATAATCTGCGCTCAGGTCAATTACCTTCACATCATTGCCAATAAGCTCAGGAACTATGTTCATTGCAGTTCCATGCGGTACTGCCACAAAAACAACATCACACCGCTCTTTGATCTCTTCCGGATCAAGATCTTCGAACTTAAGGTCAGAAAAACCACGCAGATGCTTGTGAGTATCACTTACAGCTTCCCCTGACAGACGGCGGGATGTCGCTGCCTCAATATTAACATTCGGATGGTTTAAAAGCAGGCGCATCAGTTCGCCACCTGTGTAACCGGAGGCACCGACTATTCCTGCATTGATCATATCGGTCATGCATTTATGTATAGTTCCAAGATTAATTAAGGTTGTTATTTTTACGAGAAATTAAGGTTGTTATTTTCACGAGATATTTTGTGAGAAAAAAACTGAAATATAGGTGAACAGAACAGTTCATGGATGAGGTTTAGTAAAAGAAGAAATTATTATTAAAGATTTGGTCTAAAAGTATCATATTAGCTTTAAGAACAGGAATATTCAAAATATTTCGATGAATATCAGAACGCATCTTGATATTCTATCGGATGTAAAAGCAATATCGTTCACCTGATTTGAAACTCCCACCACGGCAACATCCTAAGATTTGTATAAACTAATTCACTGAAACAAATACTAAACACATGTATTTATTTCAGAACCACCCACTAATATGTCAACTACTTTTGAGTCTGTTCTACACTGCATTAGTATTTTGGGACAGAATCGCATAAATATGTGAAACTATTTATTATGAAGAATCAAATAAAAGACTAGATATACAATTAAAAGTTAAATGCTGTGCAAAGCCTCCCATAAATAGATGTAAAGCACATAATATATTTACAAATGTGCTGCCACATAAACTGTTGAGAAATAAAATGTCACATAGGAATAAGATTCCCTCCGATATTCAGGTTGTCATAGCACTTGTTCTACTTACCTGCATATTCATAATGGTCCCCACTTTGAGCAACACACCCATACGAACTGCCCTGGGGCTTCCAATGATCTTGTTCTTATCAGGTTATGCATTGATAGCAGCACTTTTTCCAGCCAGAGATGATCTGGACGGAATCGAGAGATTCGCCCTTAGTTTTGGTATGAGTATTGCAGTAGTTCCTCTTATTGGCCTTGCACTCAACTATACACCATGGGGGATCAGGCTTTATCCCATACTAATATCACTTTCAGCCTTTAGTATCATAATGTGTACAGTAGCAGTGTTCAGGAGAAAATCCTTACCCGAAGATGATCAGTTTACGGTTCCTTTTCAGTCAGCATATGTTTCATTAAAAGAAGATATCTCAAAGAAACCGGAGAAAAAACTTGACTGGATCCTGACCATTCTTCTGGTGCTATCAATAGTGGCCTCAATGATAGCGCTTGCAAATGTAGTTGTTACACCAGAAGAAGGTGAAAAGTTCACTGAGTTCTACATCCTTGGACCTGAGGGCATGGCTGAAGGTTATCCCACAGACCTACAACTTGGTCAAAATGGTACCGTAATCATTGGGGTTGTAAACCATGAATATACAGATACAGAATATTCTATAGAGCTAATGCTTGATAATAATTCACAACTGATGGATACGGAATCACTTCACATAATCCTCCCACACAATGAGACTTGGGAAAAGGAAGTATCTTTTACACCAGCATCTGCAAATGAAGACATAAAACTTCAATTCCTGCTCTACAAAGATAAGGATATGACAGAACCATATAGAGACCTCCATTTATGGATTGATGTCAGGGAGATCTAAAATGGAGACTGAAGCTGAAGATTTTGTTGTAGAAAACGAGATATTTAGCAAAATAAGGAGGGCGGACCAATTCCAAATTGATCTTCTTGTTATAGCCATCCCTTCAATAATGATAATAATTGCAGAGATGTCATTCTTTACTGGTATGACAAAGTTCACGTTGTGGACACATTTGGTCCTGCTGATAACTTTAACATTCTCTACAATGATATTTAACGACAAGAACAAACAGCATATATTAAGTGCATTCATTCTCCTGTCCTTGCTAAGGATAGTCAATCTATCAATGCCAGTGTTCTTTGAGATGACACTTCATTCATATATATTGATATATGCGCCTCTGGCAATTCCGATATATATTTTTGTAAAGAACCAGAACCTTGGGATCTCAGACCTTGGAATTACCAGGAATATAAAGTACTATGACCTGCCTCTTGTTCTGATAGCAAGTGTTGTGATCGCAGCAGGGGAATTCCTCATCATCAAACCCAGCTATCTGATACCTGATCTATCATTATTGAACTTATTTAAATTATCGATCATAATGATTTTTTTTGTAGGGCTTATTGAAGAACTTATATTCAGGTCAATACTGCAAACGAAGCTTGAAGAAATGATAGGCAGGTATCAGGGACTTATCCTTGCAACTATACTTTTCGCAGTTATGCATTCCGGATATAGCACTCCATATGAAATAGCATTTGCCGGGTTTGCAGGTTTTATACTTGGAACCATTTATTTAATAAGAAGAAATCTGTTACTTGTGACGATGACACAGGGATTGGTGAACATACTACTCTTTGGAGTACTACCTCACATAGTAATTCCAAAATTGAATACTTCAGGGTTAGCCATGGAAAATACCAAGTTGATAGTTGGATTCATATTTTTGATCATATCAATCGTTGCAATCGGATTCATTGAATTAAGAAAGAAAAAATGATCCAAACCAAAACATTCCCTTTGAACTATCTTAATATAAGTTCTGCTTCAATTAATGGTCAGACTTAGAAAAGCAAATATAATTTCATAACGTCCTTATAAATACTAATAATGTTTTAATTAAGGGAGAGTGTCGCAAATTCTAACGAGCATAATTCCAGCTACTGGTGCTGTATCATCAACTGTAGTACTAATGATGACAGAGATAGGATTGCATGAATATGACATACTAACAGTTATTGTTCTTATATTTCTACTGTCTGCAAAGGAGATATTATCTGCTTCAAAGTACTGGACAAAATCGTTAGGTACATCCCTTAATATGAGTATACTCACACTTCTCGTAGTCTTTGCAAGCATTGTGATCTTCAAGATAACAGAAATAATTTAAAATTATATCAAAATAGCAGAAAAAGTTATTTCCTTTCAATTTTTCGACTTTTTAATTTGTTTCTTGTTTATGGAATCTTGAGAAATATTCCCTGCAAGTACATTTTCAAATGAATTATCAAGAATCACTTCAACCTTATTTTCAACTGAAGTTCAACTTCATTGAAAAACATACATTGTGAAATGAAAGTGGATCAATTACATCAAAAACCATCGGAAATAGAGTTTATAAACAACAATTCAACTACAGTTGAAGTCTCCAGAATGATTATGAATCTTAACTTACATTACGTAGAGGGCAGAATCAAGTCAAGGGAGATAAAATGAGCATAACTAAAAGAATATATCTTGCAGCGCCCCTGTTCTCTGAAGCTGAACAGGAATTCAACAAAAAGCTGGAAACTGCACTGGAAGAGCTTGGATTCTCGGTCTTTGTGCCTCAGGAGGACTCGAACGATACAGAAGCAGCAAGAGAGGATATGAACTCCGGTAATATCTTCAATCTGAATGTTGAAGCCATCGATGACTGTGACATAGTCGTTGCTGTTCTTGATGGCGGCACTGATGTGGACTCAGGGACTGCATGGGAGATTGGCTACGCCTATGCAAAGAGCAAGACAGTAATAGGCATTAAGACCGATTTCAGAACACTGGGACCTGAAGGTCTTGTAAACCTTATGATCGGAGAATCTGTTGATGAGCTTGAGACCAGCTTCAAAATCCTTCTGAAAACAATGGAAAAATACAGTTAAGAGGACTCTAACCCTCTTCACTTACAACATGAATTGAACTTTTCTTCTTCAATGTCGCCCCGCGGGCTCATCTCTTTGAAGATCTGTCCTTCAAACCAATACATTTGTGCACTTGTAAGCCAGGCATCGTGCGACAGACCAGCCTTTAAGCAGGTATGGCTCAAAAAATCAATAGCATCAAAATCGTTTTCAGGTGCCACCTGTGGAAGCAACAACCCCTGGTATGGACCGTCCTTAGCAATAAGACCGTGTCGACCTATTTCGATAACCTCAGGAAGCTTTTGCGGAGGCACGTCGATAAGTTCAGGTTGCGTCAGTACAGTTACCTCCACAACAATATCATCCATCTCAGAGATATTCACTGCAGGGAAGCGAGGATCCCTTGTTGCTGCCGAAATAGCAGAATCAATGATAGCATCATTCAAAGGTGAGTCAGGATATGGATGACCGATACAACCCCTTAGTTCACCTTCTATTGTCAATGTAACAAAAACACCGCGTAATTCATCGAAAACTTTCGGCAGTTCGGATACATGCATTTTCTTGCCGCTCCTAAGGAACAGTTCGATCGTATCCCTTGCGAGACCTACAGCCTTCTTACCTTCGGAATCACTGAGCATATTCAACCCCCCCATATCACATTCATTCAATGTCAAGATATTTCCTTGCAGCCACTTTCAAGGCTTCTATACCGGGTAGTGCATCCCCGGCAAGGAAATCGATACATGCACCACCGCCGGTACTGATATGTGAGAACTTGTCCTGATAACCCATATTGCGCACCTCAGCAGTGATATGACCGCCGCCAGCAATCGAGTATTCGGCATTCGCTGCAGCTTTTATGATCTCAAATGTGCCGATCTCAAATCCATCGATCTCCGAAACGCCTGCAGGACCGTTCAGGACAACTGTCTTTGCATTCTCGATCTCACTGGAATATGCAACAATGGTCTCAAGGCCAATGTCATTTATCGGAAGGTTCCTTGAACCAACTTCTTCAATGCTAACATTGACCCGGTTACCCTTATCGTTCAGTGCAGCATCGCGAGGCAGGCCGATCTTTCCATCAAAATGATCAAGGACCTGTTTTGCTTTATCGATCTGGTCCAGATAACCCTGGGATTCGATGAATTTCATATTGGGTTCACCAATATCAACACCTGATGCAGCAAGCATGACGTTTGCCACAACACCTGTGACCAGCACCCTGTCAGCACCGCCACTGGAGAGAACGTTCTCTGCAACTTTGATGGAATCATCCACTTTTGCACCCCCAAGTACGAATATACATGGACATTCATTCCCTTTCAAACTCTTATCAAGAGCTGTGATCTCTTGCTCCATCAAACGTCCAGCACCACTTGGAAGCAGCCCGGTAAAACCAACGATGGAGAGTTGTGACCTATGGGATACTGCAAAAGCGTCATTAAGGAAAATATCAAATAGTGGAGCCAGTTGTCGTACCATGTGAGTACCCTGCTGCTCGCTTACAGGCCTTTTCAGGGACTCTTCCGAATAGAAACGCACATTCTCAAGAAGTAGAACATCACCATTTTCCATTGCCGATATCCTTGACCTTGCATACGTGCCAAAGATATCATCAATATAGGTCACCTTGCGACCAAGGTGCACGGACATTATCCGCGCATGTGCCTCCATGGTAGAAAAATCGTTCTTCCCGGGCCGGCTCTGGTGGGCAAGAAGTACTACCTTTGCGTTCTCAAGGGCCCTCAGAGTAGGAATGTGGCTATTGATCCTCATGTCATCAAGAATGCCACCCTCCGGATCCATTGGAGAATTCAGGTCAACCCTCACAAGAATTGTTCTATCCTCAATGTCAAAATCGTCGATCGTGAGAAAATCTTTAGCAGTCAAGGTATTCATCACCAGTATCAATATTTGGATTAGTAAGATAATTTTGTTTTAAATCGAAACGAATGCAATGCACGACATTATATACCAATTTTATATTTATCTATATCCATCTGAAATATTCCAGATCTCATAGACCTATAATTGATAACAAGCTATTAACGTCCACATTATTCTCGATAAGCTCAACCATGCGACCGAGTTTATGCTCTTTCCTGAATCTTGCATGCCCGATCAGGCTTTCCATCCTACCTATGGTAGACATGGTATCACCTCGAACAAGTATTACAGGAATTCCTGCTTCGTCCGCACTTCCCAGCACCGCGCCGCTCGGCTGGAGATTGCCGGTAAGCACAAGACATTTCACACGTGCTTCAATGGCAGCCATCTGAATATCTGCCCTGTCACCACCGGTAATGACAACTGAACCAGGATTGCGTCGGAAATACTTGATAGCCGAGTTAACCTCCATTGCACCTACAAGATAGTGTTCCACAAGCTCTTCAAGGTGCTCTGAACCAGCAAGGACCTCTGCATGCAGATCTTCAACTATCTCGGAGAGAGGAACTGAACGAAGTGTTGAGTCTTTTGGTAAAACACCAACGACCTTGATGCCCTTATCCTCCAGGAAAGGAACAACCAGTTCGCAAACATACGTCATCTGCCCCTCATCGACCTCGTTGAGTATAACGCCTGCAAGCATATCAGGATCATTTATCAACTTAATATCACAGAGGATTCGGTCCACAGCATAGACAGAATCATAGCGCGTCACCAGAAGCATCTTTGTTCCAAGTATAGAACTTACCTGAGGATCAGAAAGACCATACATCGCGCCTCCCCCAATGCCACCTGTACCTTCAATGAGAACGACATCCTTGCCTTTTGAAACTTCAGAGAATGCATTGGTAAGAGTTCTATCGAAGTGCTTCTCAACGCCTGCAAGAGCATCTTCCGCGAGGTTGTCGGTCAGCAATATAGGAGTGATATGATTTATATCATCTTTCAGGTCGAAGACCCTGCGCATCTGTTCCGCATCCTCATCGGAGAGGACACCGTTAACATCCACCAGCATGTTACCTATCGGTTTCATATAACCGACAGAATAACCCTTGTTCTGGAGGATGATACCAATTCCCGTACAAAGAGAGCTTTTACCCGAGTATTTTTCAGAGGAACTTATCAATATAGATGCCACAATTACCACCTTTGTCTTTCAATTATCTCAAATGTCAATGTTAGCATGTTCATTCACTCCCGAGGGTCAGCCTGATGTCCATTGCAACACAACCCTGCCCTTCAGGCAGCACCATCAGAGGGTTGATCTCAAATTCAAGGATCTCAGGAAAATCTATAACGAGTTGTGAAACCCTGCAAAGGGTATCAACTATTGAATTAAGATCAGAAGGGCTCTCACCACGCACACCTGCAAGTATTGGATAGGTCTTGATCGAAGAGAGCATCTTTCGGGAGATATCCTTCCCAATCGGAGCAACACTAAAAGATACGTCCTTAATTACTTCCACATAGGTCCCCCCGAGGCCGAACATTAGCAGAGGACCAAACTGTACATCCCTGTTCATGCCAATGATCACTTCTTTCCCACCTGTGATCATTTTCTGTATCTGCACACCGGATATAACAGCATTTGGCATGTATCGCCTTACATCCGACATCATGGTGTGATAGGCCCGTTCAACATCATCCCGGTTCTCCAGGCCAATGCGAACACCACCGACATCGGTCTTGTGGGAAATATCAGCGGAAAGTACTTTCATTACAACAGGATAGCCTATCTCCGCACAGGCATCGATCGCTTCCTGCAAGGTCTTCACGTTGGAAGTTCCCACAATGGGAATACCATATGCCTTCAGTATATCAAAGGATTCCAGTCCAAGAGTATGCCTGCCCTCAGAAAGTGCTTTCTTCAATATCGAAGATACTACATCCTTATCTGCATCGATTTTCTCGGGTTCAAGGTAAACGCGTTTTTTTATCACACCATAGTTGCACAGCGCTGCCATGCTTGAAACTGCCCTTTCCGGAAAAGCAAAGTTCGGTATATGATTCTGATCAAGTATGTCCTCGCCTTCCTCGATCCTGGTGCCACCGACAAAACTGCACAGGATAGGTTTTCTTGAGGAAACGGCCTTCTCTGCAACTACTTCAGCGATATTCTTAACGTCCGTCATTGCCTGTGGCGATGTCAGTACGATTATGCCATCAACATTTGGGTCATCAAGGATCGTTTCAAGTGCATACCCGTAGATATCCGGATGTGCGTCACCAAGTACATCCACCGGATTGTAGAAATTCGCTGCAGGAGATAACTTCTCACGAAGGCGATCTATCGTAGATTCATCAAAAGATGACAGTGAAAGACCTGCATAATGGCAGGCATCGGCTGTCAGTATGCCTAGTCCACCAGCATTGGTAACTATTGCAATGTTCTTTCCATCCGGCACTGGCTGGCTGGAAAAAGCACGTATGTAGTCGAGCATCTGCTCAACGGAATCAGCCCGCATCACACCGCTCTGCGCAAATGCTGCATTGTAGGCCTCATCTGAACCCGCCAGCGTACCGGTGTGAGAAGACACTGCTCTTGAACCTACTGCAGTCCTACCGGATTTTACCACAACGATAGGCTTCTCGTGCGATACCTCGCGGGCGATCTCCATAAACTTTGGCCCGTCCTTCACACCTTCAAGATAAGCTGCTATTACCGAAGTTCTATCATCGTCAGCCATCTCCAGCAGGAAATCGTTCTCTGAAAGGTCTGCCTTGTTCCCAAGACTGATGAATTTTGAAAATCCGACCCCTCTGGAATCTGCCCAGTCAAGCGTAGAAGTGCATATCGCACCGGACTGTGACATCATTGCAATATTACCTTTCTTTGCCATGGATGCAGCAAAGGAAGCATTCAGACCGGAACCGGTGTCAATGATACCAAGACAGTTGGGGCCGACCATTCGCATCCCGTACTTGCTGACGATATCAGCACATCTTCGTTCCAGTTTTGCTCCTTCGATACCCGACTCCTTGAAGCCTGCGGAGATCACGACAACATTACTTACACCTGCAAGACCACATTTTTCCAGTGCATCGGGAACCATTGCTGCAGGCAGGACAACGACTGCAAGCTCTGCTGCATTTGGAGCATCCAGAATGTTCGGATAACAGCGCAGGCCAAGGATCTCATCCGCCTTCGGATTTATAGGAATGATCTCCCCCCTGTAGCTCTCGATCAGATTATCAAGTACCGCCCGCCCCACTTTGCCCTTAGTACGGGAGGCACCAATTACCGCCACAGATGTTGGTTCAAATAATTTTTCAAGCATTGTTATACCTGTAATTTTCTACCTAATATTGAAGATAAAGGTAGATAATGGTTTTTATTAGATATTGCTTAAAATATTCAATGAAGATGGCTTATCGGTTCAGGAACCATCAACTACTGTGTAATGCAATTGCACCATTCCCTTTTGATAGCTACTTACATTCAGAAGTTCCAGTTTTGTTTCACCTGAACCCTCATGGAACAGAGGAAGACCATCGCCCAACAGGACAGGCATAATTCCAATAATGATCTCATCGATCAAACCGGAACTTAAAAATTCACTGACCACTGCCCCTCCGCCCAATATCCAGATATCCTTTTCCGTACTGGAACCAATCTCATCAACGAGCTCATCGATCGGAGATTTAGTAAAGCTTACAGTATCAGTATCATTAAATTCATCACTGCTGGTCAGAACGAAACTGGGAATTGATCCATACGGCCAGTCGATATCAAAGGACATTATCATTTCATATGTTTTCCTACCCATGATAATAGACCCGATGCCCTCAAGGAAACTTTCATAAAAAACATAATCGGGATATTCTACAAGCCAACCAATATCCCCGGACTTGGTGGCAATATACCCATCCAGGCTCATGGCAATGTACAGGATCTTTTTAGGTTCCGTCTTTTCACCCATAATAGAGTTATCTCCGTTAATGCTGTTCACTAAAATCTTATGATATAACAAAGCACAATTGCAATACAACATCAATACAATAACTATAGTACATCACGCTCTCTAAGCTTAAGTAATGGACTAATTCACCAGATTGACTTCTATAAAAACTATTAATCAACAGGTTTAAGAAGTTACAGCCCGGAAACGGTACCCAAATACTAATAATACCGCACTAACTATGCGTATCGGTGATCATATGAAGATACTTGGAATATCCGGAAGCCCTACAAAAGAAGGCAACAATGAGAAGATCATAAGCGTAGTTCTTGAGATAGCAGGAACAAAAGGTTTTGAAACAGAAAGCATACTGCTCTCCGAAAATAAGGTCAGCCCATGCATCGCATGCGGAACCTGTTCACGCGGAGAGAAATGTCCTATCAATGATGACATGCAGGACATATACACCAAGCTTGCAGAAGCAGATGCTATCGTGTTCTCATCACCGGTCTACTTCGGCGGAATGACAGCACAGCTCAAAGCACTGTTCGACAGGAGCGTCCTTCTCAGAAGGCAGGGATTCCAGCTCAAAGGCAAGTTCGGTGCAGCTATGGCCGTTGGTGGATCACGTAACGGCGGACAGGAAAAGACAATCCAGAGCATCCATGACAGCATGCTCGTCCACGGCATGATGCCTGTTGGAGACGGTGCCCACTTTGGAGGCATTGCACAAAAACCGGTGGACGATGATGAGATCGGAATGAAGACGATCATTGACACCATCGAGAACCTTTGTGAGACGCTGGAAAGACTGGAAGCCTGAACAAGCGTTAACTATTCAACAATCGTACAAAAGAACAGGTAAGTCCTGTTCTTTTTGATCTATTCTTAATGGCTCTTCCAAAGAACCATTTAGTGTTTTTAAGAGGCGCTTCTTGAACAACAGGTTCTCAAAATTGAACATAAAGGATGCAATATTCAGAAGACTGCATTCAGAACCAGGAATCTCAAATAATCTGGCAGTACTGATAGGTATCTTCACAGGCCTTACTATCGTTGCATATGACCTTTGCCTGAAATATGTGGAAGGTCTGTTCTGGAATGGAGAAATTTCAGGTCAATATTATGTGATATTTATCCCTGCAATTGGGGGGTTGTTCGTCGGGCTCGTGACCCACCTCTACAAGGACCTGAAACGATGCAATGTAGCTGAAGTTATCGAAGGCACTGCATTACACGGAGGAAGAATTCGGATACGTGAAGCTTTCCGGGAAGTCCTTCTGTCCATAGTATCCATAGCAACCGGAGGTTCCGTAGGAAAGGAAGCACCCGGAATACTTGCCGGAGCAGGTATCGGAACCATTTTTGCAAAAGCTATCAATGCGCCCGACAACCGTTACAAGATATTTCTTGGCTGTGGTGCTTCCGGAGGCATAGCTGCTGCATTCAACGCTCCTCTTGCAGGAGTTGTCTTTGTCGTAGAAGTGATATTTGGAGAACTTGAAACAAAGACTTTCATACCCATTGTACTGTCCTCGGTCTTTGCAACACTAGTTGCAAACCTCATTTTCGAAGTACATCCAATAGAAGTTTCCTATTACGGGCTTGTAGACCCCATCAGGGAATCCGGTCTTTATCTTGTTCTGGGCATCCTTTGTGGTATTGCTTCTGTTATACTGATACGAACCCTTTACATCACCCATGATACCTTCCGGAAGATCCCGGTACACCCGGCATTTAAACCAGCCATTGGCGGACTTTTTGTAGGTATCATCGGATACTTTTACCCACAGGTCAGAGGCATAGGATATGATGTGATCACAGAAGTTCTGGCTAATAATTTCACACTTCAGTTGCTGCTGATACTTCTTGTCCTTAAGATCCTGGCCTTTTCATTCACCATTGGATCAGGAAATGCAGGTGGTTCCATCGTTCCTTCTATGTTCGTAGGCGCTATGCTGGGTGGTGCATACGGAACTATCGTGCATCAGCTTTTTCCCGCAACTACCGCCGTTTCCGGAGCTTATGCACTTGTAGGAATGGCAGCAACCCTTGCTGGAACTGCGAGGGCACCTCTAACATCCATGCTGATCCTCTTTGAGCTCACAAAGGACTATAATCTGATCCTCCCACTGATGTTCGCCTGCGTTGTAAGTAACTCAATATCAAATGGTCTTCACGAGGAATCCATATTCACAGAAGTTCTCAAAAGACGTGGATTCACAATTCGCCGGGGAAAAGAGATCAACGTAATGGAATCCATGCTTGTAAGAGGCAATATGAGATCCGATGTCCATACGATCTCAATGAACGACACTGCAAAGGACCTTCTTAACCTCATGCAATCAAGCCGTCATGCAGGATTCCCTGTCCTTGACGAAAATAAAAAACTACGAGGCATTGTCACCCTGGAAGATATGCGGGAAAAAGTGAATTATGGAGAACTTACCACAAAGATCAGTGACATTGCAACCCTTGATCCTGTAGTGGCATATCCCGATGAATCACTGGACGTTGTCCTTAAAAGACTTGCAATGAAGGATATCGGAAGGTTGCCTGTGGTGTCCAGAACTGATGAAACCGAACTGCTGGGAATAATCACAAGAAGTGATGTTGTCAAATCCTATAACAAAGAAATAGTCAAAAGCGTTCACGAGAAGGATGTTCAAAAATGAAAAAAGTACGGTCAGCCAGTCGATAAATAGATCGATCAATCAATCAATCAATCAATCAATCAATCAATCAATCAGTGATCAAATTAATCTACTAACCTTGCAAGGAAATATCCTGATGTTGTATCGTAGATCTCAACATTGCATGAACTTCCAGGCTGAACGGAACCTTCCGGAATTACGACAGGCTTATAGGAAGCTGTCCGTGCCATCACTCCTTTTACCTTTGCATCCATAGATACGAAAACCTCACCTTTCCAGCCGACCATTTTTTTCTTTGATCCTAACTTGATCTCATCGCATAGACGGTGAAGTCTATTGGACCTATTCACAACGATCCGGCTGTCGATATTACGATATTCAAGTGCCTTTGTCAGAGGACGTGGGGTATAGCGGGATATGTTCACCTTATCCGGCCTGATGTCCTTTACCCATTCAAGTGTCCTGTCGAAATCATCATCGGACTCCCCGGGATAACCGACAATTATATCAGTAAATATTGTAAGTTCCGGGAAGACTTCCTTAAAGCGTGAGATGATGTCGTTGGTTTCTTCTATGGTGTGGAAACGATTCATTTTTTTCAGGACAGCATTCGATGCAGACTGTATCGGCAGGTGAAGTATCTTGTATATTTTGTCCGACCTGAAAGCCTCGATAAGATCATCGATTATAGGTGTCACTGAAAAAGGATTCATCATGCCTACACGGACCTTGAAATCACCGGGGATCCCCACGATACGTCCCAGAAGTTCCGGCAGCAGTACATCCCTGTCAGTACCATACTGGCCGTTGTCCTGCGAGGTCAGCCAGATCTCACGGCATCCTTCAGAAACTGCCATGCGAACATCCTCAACTATTGAATCCGCATCAAAGGACCTTAAGCTGCCTCTTGCAATTGTTACGATGCAATAAGCACAGCTGTAATTGCAACCCTGTGATATCTGGCAGATGTGAATATTAGGATTGAACCTTGAATGAGCGGTCTTAAGGAAACCTTCCGGTTCGGTACTTAGCAGTTGTACCCTTTCATGTGAGCCGCCACTGCGGGAATCTTCGATGACATTCAGGACCTTGCCGATCTTTGCAATGGAATTAACGCCAAGGATATGTGCATCAGGGTTCTTCTCAAGTATAGCTTCCAGTTGAACCTGTGGCATGCAACCGGTAACGACCACATCTATGCCCTTATGCCCGAGATCCTCTATCCTGAAGAGGATCTTCTGCTCAGTTGCATACTTCACAGTACATGTGTTGATAACGACAACATCGGCATCCTTTTCATCAACAAGCTCATGCCCAAGATCCCTGACCGAAGCGATCATGATCTCGGATGATGCCTGATTTGCCGAACATCCATATGTCAGGACATGTACTTTCATTTTTTAAAAAATTACATACGAAGCGGAGTGTCCTCTTTGTCCCCGATGTAGATGGAATCGGTGAACTTCACAACGCCGGAACTTCCCATAGATATGCTGTTCACCCTTGCATCGCCGCCACCAAAGAGGTTAACCTGATGCAGGAACTGACCCGGTGTGATACCTGATGCTGCAAAGATAACATCCTTGCCGGGCACAAGTTTATCCGTGTCAAGTATATCATTTATGTTCTCTTCGGTGATACCCATGGTCCTGAGCCTTGGCATTTTCTCTGCCTTTTCCTTTTCGATCTCTTCATCAGACATTCCGTTAGCAACCGATGGGAGGACAAGCCTTGCAAGGACCTTGCCGCCGAGTATCTTTATGGCAGAGGCCGTAAGGACTGCCTCACCTGAACCGCCTGAACCCATGACAACATGCACACCTGAACCTCTGATAGCCGTTGAAACACCTGGCATCAGGTCACCGTCAGTAACAAGGCTCACACGTGCACCGGTTGCACGGATCTCCTTGATCTTGCTCTCGTGGCGTTCCCTGTCAAGGATGACTACGACCAGTTCCTCGATGTCCCTGTTAAGTGCCTTTGCAACGATCTCAAGGTTCTTCGCAACAGGAGCATCAAGGTCGATCTTCTCATCGGGGTGTTCCTTCTCATATTTTACGACCTGGGAACCCACCACGATCTTATCCATATAGACATCCGGACCGTGGAATAATCCACCGGGTTCTGCCATTGTCATAACTGAGATCGAACCGGGAGTCCCATCCGCAGTAAGGTTCGTTCCCTCAAGCGGATCTACAGCGATATCCACTGCAATATCACCTTCACCGGTACCGACTTCCTCACCAATGTACAGCATAGGAGCCTCATCGCGTTCTCCCTCACCGATCTTGATAACACCTTTGAAATCAAGACAGTTCAGCATCCTGCGCATGGCTTCCACAGAAACGTGATCGGCATAGTTCTTGTTTCCTCTTCCCATTTGATAGGAAGCGGCAATAGCTGCAGCCTCTGTAACGTGAACGAGGCTGGGTAACAAGGCAGTCTCAATAGGGCCTGCACTTTTCATCATGTTTTCTGCTGTCTTTGGGTGAGGCAAAATATCATCTCCAATAAATGTATGTAGCTGACTAATGTTCCAAAGTTATTAATATTTTCCACCGGCTTCACTTTTCTGCCTGAGTACACTTATTTCAGGACATCCACAAGAGCAACGCGTTCCAGTACCAGCTCAGGGATCATTTCATCTCCCACAGCGGCAAGCTCATCCCCGGTGATGCAGAACTGTGAAACGATAGCATCCTTTTTGGAATCGGAATAATCCAGTACCGATGAAGGTCCCAGTGACCCGGAAAGACTTTCCACAGCGCTTTCTACTGAAGCAGTTTCCCCGATGACAATGAATAACACATTCATCTGCCCTTCCGTAAGACCAATTGAAAAAGCTTCCCCGATCTGCCTCTTCCCGGAAGCGTAGCGCATAATCTCAACGCCAATATCCTTGGCCACATTTGTACCGTTGTCCATAGAACGCATGGCTTTTTTGATGGCACTGTCCACATGGCCCTTACCTGCGACCTTGTCTGCATTGATCCCCTGTATGATGACATCATGTTCTGATGCCATTGTGGAGAGTCTCCCCAGATATGAGCGCAGATCATCAATGAAAAGTGAACCTTCTACAAGCCGGATATTCATAGGTGTAAGGGATGATATTTTCATTCAATAAGTATGACGGTCGGGACCACGAAATGAAAAGACCAGATCCCAAAGCTAAACGATTATTCCGCTTCTTTTATTTAGGTTGTCATTTATTAAACACATTATAATCAGACACTATAATGAGACCATTGATGCTCTTATTTTGAGGAGACCTTTGATGTACCATCTGGAATGCATAGAATGCGGTCAAAAGTATACAAAGTCAGAAGTCATCTATACCTGCAAATGTGGCGGGTTGCTCGATGTTATCTATGACTATTCTGCTATTGAGATCGATATGCAAAAGCTCCGGGATGAAACACCATCTGTATGGAAATACAGGGTATTGTTGCCGATCGAGGCAAATCCTGTCAGCATCCAGGAAGGTGGCACACCACTTTACCGTTGCGATCGCCTTGCCAGGAAGATCGGGATCAAAGAACTGTACGTCAAACATGAAGGTCTGAATCCAAGCGGTTCTTTCAAAGACCGTGGGATGACGGTCGGAGTTTCAAAGGCGATCGAACTTGGGATGAAGACACTTGCATGTGCATCCACAGGAAACACATCTGCATCCCTTTCCACCTACGGTGCTAAGGCCGGTCTGCCTGTTATTGTATTGCTTCCGGAAGGTAAGGTAGCTCTTGGAAAGGTCGCACAGGCATTGATACATGGTGCAAAGGTCTTAAGCATCAGGGGAAATTTTGACGAGGCGGTGGTCCTTGTACGTCAGCTTTGTGATGAAGAGAAGATCTACCTGCTCAATTCTATTAATCCGTACAGGCTTGAAGGCCAGAAGACAATTGGTCATGAGATCATTGACCAGCTTGGTCTCAATGTTCCTGACAGGGTCGTTGTTCCGGTAGGTAATGCAGGAAATGTCGCTGCAATCTACAAAGGATTCAAGGAGTTCATGGAACTTGGGATCACAGACCGTGTCCCGAAAATGACAGGTATCCAGACCGAAGGAGCCTGCCCGGTCACAAAAGCATTCAAAATAGGTGCGGAAGAAATTGTTCCTGAAAAGAACCCGGAGACCATTGCAACGGCAATACGCATAGGTAACCCGGTCAATGCAAAGAAAGCTCTGAGGGCGATCTATGAGTCAGGTGGTAATTCAGAAGCAGTGTCAGACGAAGAGCTTGTACAGGCACAAAAGGATCTTGCACAGCTTGAAGGGATAGGTGTCGAACCTGCGAGTGCAACTTCTGTGGCAGGACTTAAAAAACTTGTAGATACAGGCATTATTGGTCGTGATGAAACGGTCGTTTGTGTCACAACAGGTCATCTGCTAAAGGACCCTGAAGAAGTTATTAATATATCTACAGAACCAATTAAAGTGGATGCTAATATTGAAGCTGTCCGCAAGGCGGTTTTCTCCAAATAACAAAATCTCCGGATTACAAAAATTGTTGGAACGGTGTTATTCATGCAACAAGATTATATTTCACGTGATATCGAACAGAAATGGCAGAAAAAATGGAATGAGAGCGGCGTCTTTGAAGCTGAACCTGATGAACGCGAAAAGTTCTTCATAACCATTCCATACCCTTACCTGAACGGGAACCTGCATGCCGGACACACAAGAACATTCACCATCGGAGATGTTGTTGCAAGGCACAAGAGGATGCACGGGTATAACGTCCTGTATCCAATGGGATTCCACGTAACAGGAACACCTATAGTCGGACTTGCCGAACTTATCCAGAACCAGGACCCTCAGACCATGAAGGTATATTCCCAGTTCCACGGCATACCAATGGAAACATTAACGGGACTTGATACCCCTGAAAAGATCGTGGAATACTTCAGTGTGGAAGCTGAGAAATCCATGCGATCAATAGGTTATTCCGTTGACTGGAGACGCAAGTTCACCACCACCGATCCAACTTACAAGAAGTTCATTGAATGGCAATTCAACCTATTATACGAAAAGGACCTGATCGTAAAGGGTTCCCACCCTGTAAAATGGTGTCCTAATGACAACAACCCTGTGGAAGATCACGATATTCTCCACGGTGAAGAGGCAACAATTATTGATTATACCCTTATCAAATTCAAGTACGATGATATCGTATTACCCTGTGCCACCCTCAGGCCTGAAACAACCTTCGGTGTAACGAATCTCTGGATCAATCCTGACCTTGAACATGTCAAGATCAAGGTAACATTCGAAGGCATGGAAGAGTTCTGGGTCGTCAGCAAGGAAGCATACCACAAGCTCACTTTTACTGACAGGGAGATCGAGTTCATCGAAGATGTGGATGCAAAGTCACTTATCGGCATCAAAGTAAAGAACCCGCTTACAGGAGCAGAGGTTATCACTCTTCCAGCATCTTTTGTAAAAGGTGAGAACGGAAGCGGTATTGTAATGAGTGTGCCATCACATGCACCTTATGATTATCTCGCTGTACGTGACCTTTACGACAAGGACCTCAGCGAATATGGTATTACAGAAGACCTTCGAGACATTAAGTTCATTTCACTTATCAAGGTCCCGGAGTTCGGGGAACTTCCAGCCATAGAAGCTGTGGAACAGTTCAACGTTAAGGACCAGAAAGACCCTAAAGCAGAGGAAGCAACAAAGATAGTCTATCGCCGTGAGTTCCATGGTGGTGTGCTTAAAGAGAACACCGGAAAGTATGCGGGAATGGCAGTCTCCAAGATCAAGGATGTACTTACAAGAGATCTTATCGAACAGGGACTTGGAGAAGTCTTCTATGAGTTCAGCGAGCCTGTTGTATGTCGCTGTGGAACTCCCTGTGTTGTCAATATGGTCAAGGGACAGTGGTTCCTGAACTATTCTAGCCCGGAGTGGAAGGATAAGGTCTACCGTTGCATCGAGAATATGGACATCATCCCTGAGGAACTAAGGGTCGAGTTCAATAATAAGGTAGACTGGCTCAAGGACAAAGCATGCGCCAGGAAGAAAGGCCTTGGTACACTTTTGCCATTTGACAAGGACTGGCTTATCGAATCCCTGGGAGATTCCACCATCTACATGTCCTACTATATCATTGCCAAGTTCATAGCACAAGGCATTGAAACGCAGCAGTTAGTTCCTGCACTGTTCGACTATGTCCTTCTTGGAAAAGGAACTGTTGAAGATGCTGAGGCACAGAGTGGTGTCAGTTCAGATATCCTTGAACAGATCCGAAGTGATTTCGAATACTGGTATCCTGTTGACCTGAGATCATCAGGTAAAGATCTGATACCAAACCACCTGCTATTCTTCCTGTTCCACCATGTTGCACTCTTCGAGGAGGATAAATGGCCTCGTGCAATCGCTATCAACGGCTTTGTGTCACTAGAAGGAAAGAAGATGAGCAAGTCCAAGGGGCCTTTGCTTACCCTCAATGATGCAATAACCAATTATGGTGCAGACATATCCAGGATGTACATACTTTCAAGTGCTGAACAGATGCAGGATGCTGACTGGAAGAACAGCGGCATAGAATCTGCAAGAAAGCAGATCGACAGGTATTACAAGCTTGCAAAGGACATCATCGAATCCGGTGCATCATCGGGCATTGGCAGTGATATGAAAGGTATCGACCGGTGGATGCTGAGCAGACTGCAACAACGCATCCATGAAACAAATGAAGCCCTGGATACCATAAAGACAAGAAATGCGTTGCAGAACTCTTTCTTCCTGCTGCTCAATGACCTGAAGTGGTATCAGAAGCGTGGTGGAAGCATACTTCTCTACGATATTCTTGAAACATGGGTACGCCTTATGGCACCGTTCACACCTCACGTCTGTGAAGAAATATGGGAAGCAATGGGCAAGAACAGCATGGTTTCTCTTGAAGCATATCCGGTGTATGATGAAACACTTGTCGACAACCGTGCTGAGTTTGCAGAAGAGCTGATCAGCAGCACACTATCAGATGTTGATGAGATCATAAGGGTTACAAAGCTCACACCGCAGAAAGCGATCCTTTACACAGCACCGGAATGGAAAACAAAAGCCTTCAAGATAGCACTCTCAATGCAGAAGGAAGGCTCTCTTAACCCCGGTGTACTGATAAAGGGATTAATGAGCGACCCGGAAATGAGACGTTATGGAAAAGAAGTATCTAAATTTGCACAGAAACTTGTTGCAGACATAACATCCATGAGCGAGGATACGTTCAACACACTGGTAAACTTCGATCTTGATGAGAAGATCGCCCTTGAAGAGAACATCGATTTCTTTGAAAAGGAAATTGGGTGCCCGGTAGAAGTATATTCAGCTGACAATGTAGAATATGATCCCGAGAACAAAGCGAGGTTTGCTTTCCCATTAAGGCCGGCGATCTATCTGGAATAAGGTGAAAGGGGCATCCCTTCACCACTATTAATTTTTAAAGAACGACTTTCAGAAAAGATTCACTTAGATAAGAGTTATCTGTTTGGTCTTGGGTATAAGGCCGCTCAGATCAGACATATCCTTTGTTAGTGCAATGAGAACAGAACCTTTCAGTGCAATGAACTCGTCTGTGGATGAAGCTTTGTCCGCCTCATATGCAGGATCCGTATCAGGGACCCGTATCCTTGTAATAGACCTTCGAAGATCGCGAATGTCCTTTCCGTTTGTCTCTTTGACAATTAAAAGAGAACGACGATAATTCCTTATGTGAGAATCATTGATCCCCACCATCTTTAGCTCTTCCTTAAAGACAGGCCTCTCAAAGATGGAGGATAAGATGCAAACTGCTGCCGGAAAACGAGCGTCCGGATCAAGTGAATGAAGATGTTTGGCTAGCAGGGAATAAATATCATTTTCAAATGTTTCAGAACCTTCTACACACACATATATCTTTGATGGAGGTATTTCCACCTCATTGAGCTTGTGCATGTCCCTCAGTGCACGAAGATAACCTGTCAGAATAAGACGATGCTCATCAAAACCCTCTGCTTTCAGCTCCCTGCTGATCCCACTGATGGACAATTGCTTCTTTTGAAGTATTCTGCATATCTTCGCGTAAAGGTCTTCAGACATAATATCTAATCAATATTGATAACAAAGTTGGATAAATGTATCGGTCAATTAAAATGATGTGGAATTTCCAACAAAAGCATTCTATAACAACAAAAGATCCGGCTTGTAAACAACCTTGCCACAACACATTTATTTAGTTAGAGTTGCATATGTACCAAAGCTAAGTTAACAATCGAACTGGATTTATTATCTATCATATTGTATTATCCCCCCTACGTACCTAATAAGAGGTATTAATGATGCCCAAAAGGACTCGAATTATAAATGATCCCTCAGAACTAGTTCCCCTTCTCCAAACCTTTCAGTCAGGACAACATAAACAGGTCTTCAATCTTCTTTTGGTTGAATGGATGACAAAAGGAGACCTGGAAGACAAAATGGGTTGTGATGTTTCTGAAAGTATCACAATATTGAAAGAATGTGGCTTGCTCGAAAGCCAGTGGCATATGCCAGAACCAGGTAAAAAACCTGAAAAAGAGTACCATTCATCTTATTCCAAAGTGCAGACAAATTTCCAGTGTTCTTTTGAAGACCTAAGTGAAATTATAATGCTCACATTCCACCCTTATGAAGAAATAAAAGATGTAATAGAGGAACTGGAAGAACTTGTGGAAAAAGGCAATCACTCAATGAGCAGCTTGACACGTGCAATGAACAAGAGTCCAATTTATGTTCGTTCTCTGGCAAGAAGGTCACCTAAACTCACTGTTATGGGACAAAGACTCAAGATCAATGAGGAAACTGAATGATAGATATTCTCCAAAGCAAAAGCGGCATCACTAAATTTCAGATCCTGACAGAAGTTGCTGCTCATCAGCCTAACGTTCGTCAAAAAGAAATTGCTGAAAAGATCGGTGTAACACCACAAGCAGTATCTGAATATATCAAGGAACTCACAGCTGAAGGTTTCATCTATTCAGATGGAAGAGTAAGGTATCGGATCACGAAAAAGGGCGTGGAATGGGTACTGGAAAATGCCGCTGATATGAAACGCTATGCTAATTTTGTCATGAGCGATATAATCAGCCATGTGTCTACATGGACAGCAATCGCAGATGAAGATATTGAAAAGGGGGAAAATGTATATCTTCAGATGAGAAACGGATTGCTTTATGTGAGCAAAAGTATTGAAACCGGTGCAACGGGCATGACCATATCTGCTGCTGAGAAAGGCGATGATGTAGGCGTCACCAACCTTTTAGGCATGATCGATCTTGAAAATGCCAGTATTACTGTCTGCAAGGTTCCGCGTAGTGAACGTGGAGGATCACGCAATGTTGACCTGGAGAGGCTACAAAAGCTTGCCAGTTCAAAATCCTACATAGCAGTCATCGGCGTCGAATCTCTTGTTGCATTGAAGAAGATCAATATTACCCCGGATGTCATGTACGGAGCTAAAGAATCCGTTGTTGAAGCAGCTTTCCACGGATTATCATCTCTTGTGCTTGCTATTGATGAAGAAGTGCCCCAGATCATGAGCCGATTGGAAATGGAAAATCTGGATTACGAATTAGTTGACCTTACCCTGCCGTGAACTGGCAACAGCAGGTTATGAATAGATAAGGGATCGATATGAAGATAATTGCTCTTTCTGATACCCACCTTATACGAGGGGGGATCCCACCCACATTCAAATGCCTTCTTGATGACTGCGACATAATAGCTCATGCAGGTGATTTTACAACAATGGAATGTTACCAGGCTTTTGCCGATACTGGCAAGCTAAAAGCAGTCCATGGAAATTCAGATGATAGCGAACTAAAAGAAATATTGCCTGAAAAGTTAGTGTTTAATGCCGATGGTGTCAAAATAGGTCTTGTACATGAGGGAGCGCTATCAATTATGGATACCACCCCATTACGCTATCTTGCACTCGAGATGGAAGTGGATGTTTTGATATTTGGTCATATCCACAGGCCACTGGTGGAAACAAGCGATGTCATACTTATCTGCCCGGGATCACCTACAAACCCCCGCATGTCTGATCCATCCATCGTAGAAATCAATGTTGATAATGGTAAAGTCTCTGCAGAGATAGTGGAGATAGAGGGACATTCATGTGGATTTATTGACTTTTCTCGTAAGCTTGAAACCATGAAGTAAAAAGATACCAGAATTTCTTTTTATTCATCCGCTCCGTTAATAGTTTCGATCTTGAACATTGTACCAGTATCATGAAGACTTAAGTGGACCTTGTCACCAAAACTCAATATCTCATCAAGATCGACGTTGTTGCCCCACTCATAAACATAATCATATGCCCCCTGAATTGGTTTAAAACCCATTGACATCAATCTTCTATTGACATCTGAAGGACTGGCACCATTACTGCTGAACCATATCAATAGGTATGTCTTCATGTTATCACCCAATAATAACAAAGATAGACTCCCTTATCATTTTTGTGGTTAAAAAAAGATAGCTACTGCACTTAATATGCAGTAACACTTATAAAATGCAGATCAAACATCTTCTTTTAATGATCTCAAGGCTTCCTTTACTATTGAAGAATATTGTGTACTATCAGCACCATAGTGCTCTTTTGCCTTGATGACATTTGGATCCATACTATCAAGATCTTTAATGCGTTCAAGTGTTCTTTTTGCAGTGTCTGCAACCCATAGATCACGTGTAGCACCATCTACCAGGGAAATTGATTCCGGTCTGACAGATGTTAGTACAGTGCCTTCTGCTGTCGTGTAGGTACTTGGTTTCCCTACAATGGCTACAAAAGCAGGTGTTTCACATTCCGCAAGGAACTGGGCTGCTTCGGGTTGATACTGCCCGGCATATATCATGAAAGATCCTGTAGGGTCAGACACCCGGCCCCTCCAATATTCGGAATCGGTCCCAATATCTTCTTTTTCAATAAGTGTCCCTACAATAAAAAGACGATTTACTTTTGCACCGGTAGGGGTTAACAGGTACTGTGGAGAATATTGATCGTCACCATCCTTGAATGTCAGATTGGATTCCCTGAACTCTTGTGCAAAAATGCGACGTGAAACTTCCCTTACATATCCGGCCATTTACAACACCTCCGCCTCTGAAATAAGTTCATCAATTGTTTCCGGGCTCAATTCCGCCTGCTCTTCGATAGAATCGACAAGGATATTACGGTCCATCTTGGAACCGGTGACAGTGAAATATTTTCCGAGAAGCTTAAGTTTCATCTGGTCAAGAACAACACCCTGATCAAGAGCATCTGCTGCCATTGAGATTGCATCATCAAGGGTCATATTGGAAACCTGTTCTGCAAGTTCCCTCCTAAGGAGCGAATCCTGGGCAATGTTCCCATCATCAAGAACGGCTTTGATACGAAGGTCGTAAACACCATTTACCTTTCCATGTTCCATACATGCTCCTTTGGTCAATGCCCTGTTGCATGTAGGACAACGTTTTATCAGGCCTGATCCGGACTGAACATCCACCATTACACCACTAAAAGTAACAGAAGATGTGCCGATGTCCACGTCCTCATCAAGCTCTTCTATTGCACTGTTCTTGTTAAGAGTAACTTCAAATCGGTCATTCCATTCCTGAGCAACCACGTTGTTGAAAAGATAGCTTTTCTCTTCTTCGATATCCGGAAGACCAGCACTTGTCCACTTTATGAATTTGATAGTGCCTGTTCCATCCCCTATCAGACCGACCTGAGATATGGATTCATGAGTATTGTCCCAGAGCTGTGATACCCTTACTTTAAGAGAGACCCACTTACCATCTTCGGTAATATCAGCAACACTTACCATAGGTGCAGGCTGACCATCTGCCGGAGAAGACAGTGCAGTGGATACTACATCGATATCCTCAGAGATCTCTTCGATAACCGTGTTCTTGTTAAGTGTTATCTCGAACCTTCCGTTCCACTCATTGATGACAACATTGTTGAACTGGTAGCTTTTACCTTCCTGGACATCAGGGACATCATCGCGTGCCCACTTAATGAATTTGGTCGTTCCGGTATCATCGCCTAAAAGACCTACCTGAGATACGGATTCATGGGTGCTGTCCCAGAGCTGCACGACCTTTCCCCTGATGTTTACCCATTTACCACCCTCATTGACCTCATTGATCTTTACAAGAGGAGTTGATCCCTGACCTGTGAAAAAATCATTCCTGTCAATGTTGTATTCTTTCAGGAAATATGCTATAACGCTCCTGCGGGCTTCATCCAAAGGAACCTTGAACTTTGTGACAAGTTTGTCAAGTCTTTCGGTAATATTCTCAATGGGTATATCTACACCAAGTTCCAAAAATCTATTCTTGATATTCTCTGCTGTCTTATCCATATTAATTCCTCAAGCCTCTTGTTTGTATCTGATTTGAGAGGCAAGTTAAGTTATAACTCATAACTATATAAAAGTAAAGTTAGCAAGGTGAAAGTATTCACCTTACTTATCTGCCTAACAGGTCTGCAACGATCTTTGCAGCATCCCCTTCACCTATGACCGTGACCATATCATCGAATTCCAGCACAAGGTTTCCGTTTGCGATAAATGACTCATCCCCCCGCCTTACCATCAACAACAGGCTATCCTCAGGAAGTGATAGCTCTTTGATGGCTTTGCCGGAAACTTTTGGATTTGTAACCTTGACCTCAAGTATATCACCGCCTTCGCCTACCTCACACATAGAGAACATATGCGGCCTTCCGACCATATTGTCAAGGAAAAGAGCAGTACTCATGGCAGGGCTCATGGCACGGATCTCAAGGTCCCAGAACGCATGAAGGTTCTCCATGTTGTTGACCCTTGCAATGATCTGATCTTCTTTGAAGCCGAACTTGGTCTTGGCTATCTGGCAGACCAGAAGGTTAGTATTATCCTGATCAGTACTTGCAATGAAATACTTTGCATTTTCGATACCCGCTTTTTTAAGCACATTGACATCTTCAGCATCACCATGAACCACGCGTATTCCGGATTTCATCAAACGCTGGCAGTTCTCTTCAGAGGATTCAATAACAACAACATTTTCACCCCTCTTTTCAAACCTTTCAGAGAGGATCCTTCCGACTTCCCCTCCGCCTACTACAAGAATTTCCATAGGTATCACTCCTAAAAATCTAGCTACAGGTTTTGACAGGAAACCTGTCATGAACACAGTAATAATTACAGTTAAGAATACCAGACCAACAAGTTCCTGACCACCTGTTATGTTCAAGCCATTGAGCTTAATTGCGAAATATGTTGCAATTGATGCAGGAACAACGCCACGTGGCCCTACAAATGAAATGAACAGCTTTTCTTTTGTCCTGAAAGTTGTCCTTGCAGTACTGGCGAACACGGAAAGCGGCCTGACAAAGAATATCAGCAGCAATACAACAATTATCCCGACAGTTCCGATCCTGAATATATCTTCGAACTTTAGCATTGCAGCCAGGAGAATGAATATCAATGACAGCATCATGACCACAAGGTCTGATTTGAATTCTTTCAGTGCAGCTTTGTAAGGAACATTAGAAGTCCCTACAATAATACCGAAAAGCGCCACTGCAAGAATTCCTGATTCTGCACCTAATGACTCAGCTATGACAAAAGTTGCTATCACTGAGGTAAATGTCACAAAACGGACCACCTGCTCAGAGTGGACTGAACGTGACAAAAAGCGAGTTAGCAAAAACCCACTCGCTACACCCATAATAAGACCTATCATCGCCCTGTAGAGCAAAAAGCCTACAACTTCAAATCCTGAAAGTTCGGAAATAATTACCTCGAACACAAGCGCAGCCAGGATAACACTCACAGCATCATTAAGTATTCCTTCAAGCTCAAGCGTTTTGCTTACCCTGTGATTTACACGCACCTGCCTTACAACAGGAGTGATCACAGTAGGTCCCGTTGCAGTCACCAATGCTCCAAATACGGCAGATATCTCCAGTGGAAGACCAACGATGTAGTAGGTGAAAAATGTTGCACAAATAAATGTGATCATCACACCAACTGTAACAAGACTTAGCACACCCTGCTGGATAGACCGTATGGACTTCACATCGATGTGAAGACCTCCATCAAATACGATCACTGCCACAGATAATGAAACGATTGCTGTCAGACCTTCCCCAAGAAGTGTCGGGTCCAGTATACCAAGAACCTCAGGTCCTATTATGATACCTTCGACCAGAAGGAAGATAAGAACAGGCATCTTGAATATTTTGCTCAGGCTTTGGGCCACAAGACTCATTACCAGAACAGCAAGTGCGATCTGTAACAAATATATGGATTCCACGATCAATCTCCAGAATATATGTAATTATAAGAATTACCAAATAACATCATGGAGATAACGCAATTAAAATATAAATTGTTTTTGAAAAGATGACCTTGATTGAGGCCACATTATCGAATTGACAGACCTATAGAATGGTCTTAAGATACCTAGTAAAAAGAAAAGATACAGACCGGGTAAAACCCGGGTCTGTTTATTGAAATTATGCGATGGTTTCCCTGAACTTGTCACAGCAGTTGATGTTGATACCGAGAAGTTTCTCGATGTTCATCTTAGCTGCAATACCTTTTGCGCATCCAGGAACTGATGTGATTACACCAATGTCGAGTTCTTCTCTGAGCTCTCTCATGACGTACTCGTCGGAAAGGTCTGCATTCTCGACACCGAGCTTCTTTGATACGAAGTCCTTTGCGTCGTTGATCCTCATGTTCTTGCTGAACTGCATCCTTGCAACAAGGTCACCAGCTGCTCTCATTCCGGTCATACCTGATGCCATGATGTGTGCAATTGGCATACCGAGTGGGTCGCCAACACCGATCTATATACCATCGACGCCTGCGATCTCGACCATTGCCTTGCTTGCCCTGGTTACTGCATCTATTGGTGGGGTCTCAAGCATTGGGATACCACCGACACCCATACCCATATCTACGTGACATGGTATTGGAGATGCCTCAACAGCTGCCTTCATGAAGGTAACTGAGCGACCAAGGTTCCATGCGGAGGTCTTGCTGGTGTTAGTGTTACATACAGGACCGAAGATGTTTGCTCCTGCCTTTGCAGCAAGTCCTACCTGCTGGTGTGGCCAGAGACCTGCCAGTACTGTACCATCGTACTCAAGCTCACCGTGCATACCAAGAACTAGTTCTCCTGCCATACCTGCATTGATGTACATGTTAGGGAATTCTTTCCTCAGTGCTTCGATTGCATTAAGTGATGCATACATGTCACCGTCACCGGCTGCACCGATGGTATCGAAGTTGACACCGTCGCAACCGACGTGCTGGAGTCTCTGCATGATCCAGGTCATGTCACGGATTCCGTGGTCACCAGCTTTCTGGATGGATTCCTGAGCTTCAGATATCTTGAATGCTTTCATCAGGTCACCTGGGTTTTCGAATGGACCATCAGGTGTGTAGTACAGACCCATGTTTGGCATTGCACCGTAGAGCATAGGAATGATCATGTTCTGCTGGCAAACTTCCATTGTCTGCTGTTCCTGGGAAATGACTGGCTTGACAGGTTTGTAACTGTAGTCGATGTGACCGAGTTCCATTGTGTCTGCACCAAATGCACGCTCGTGGATCATTGAACCGACGAGTCTGCTTGCAGGAATACCTACACCGCTGTTACCCTGGTCACCATCGATCCTGATTGCACCGATGTCGTGTGTTACCGGAACTTCCATTCCTGGTTCTACACCGACAATTCTGCCAGGTGATATGATGATATCGAGCATTTTCTCCATTTCATCTTCTGAAAGGGATGGGATGTCCCCAAGGTCAGCTGCATCTGCACAACCTGCTTCGATGTCAGCTCGGATGTCTTCCTTGCTCATGAAGATCTTTGCGCCGTCACCCATTCTTAAGAAATATTCTGTTGCCATGTTTACACCTTAATTAGATGAAATTATAAGAGGAGTTCTTTTGCTTTTACTACAGCTTCACTTGCATTTTCTGCATAGCAGTCTGCACCGATCTTCTTTGCCCATGCGTCTGTTGCTGGAGCGCCGCCGACCATGACCTTGATACCATCTCTCATACCGTTTTCCTTGAGAAGCTCAATGACTTCTTTCTGGCCCTGAAGGGTGGTTGTCATAAGTGCGGAGAGACCGACCATGTCAGCGTTGGTTTCCTTGATCTTGTCGATGAAGTTCTGGAGTGGAACATCCCTGCCAATATCGTGGACTTCAAAACCTGCTGCCTGGAGCATTGTTGATACGATTGCCTTACCGATGTCGTGAACGTCACCCTCAACTGTACCGTTGACGATTACACCGAGCTTAGCGGATCCTTCCCCGGATGCAAGTTCATCCTGAAGAAGTTCAACACCAGCGGACATTGCATCTGCTGCCATCATAACGTGTGGAAGGAAGAGTTTTCCTCTCTCGAAGAGTACACCGACTTCGTTCATACCTGCTGCGAGACCGTTGTCGATAAGTTCTACTGCTGGTGCCTGGCCCTTTGCCTTGCTTACTGCAGCGATTACATCATCTTTCTTGCAACTTACTACCGCATCGGATAGTTCTTTGAATAATTCTTCTGTTGTCGTTTTAAAACCTCCTTTGAAAACAATTCTATGACAATCCCACAGGGATTTTATAGAAAATGTAAATGTAGTTGGCGGATATGCCCCGGGAATTTAACCCGGTGCTTACCCAAAAGCCCAACTACATATATATATTTTGTGTTCCGTGTCTTTAGAATTGGGACACAAATGTCCTTGCCTGCCACAATGCAATCAAAGCAATAACAATGATCGCGATCATCCAGGTGTATTCTGCTGCTGGTACAGGGGCCATGGTCATGTCAAAGCCTTCGCCATAGTAACCTACCATATAGTCGTTCATTACTCCCATATTCAAACCTCCTTATACGTACTCCAGACATGCATCGGATGCACGAACCTTTCCGAAGTCAGTGATCACATACTTGTGCAAGAGGAAGCCTTTCTTGTATATGCCATCCTCATCGACCTTTGACTCTACAGATTTAAGCATACCACCTGAAGCAAGCTCAAGGATATCGAAGTTGATCGAATCCCTGCCGAAATTGCTGTTCATGTTGTATTCTTTCTGGATCTGTGTGACGATCTCGTTGTTCCAGTGCTCTTTCTCATCAGAGAATAGCTCAAGTAACCTGAATTTTAATGGGCGTTGTCCAGCCATATTATTCACCTCTCAGAGATTCTGACTCACCTGTTTCTTCAGAGATCATTACAAAGCTACCGAGTACACAAAGTGCACCACCGACAAGTACGGTCCATGCTGGCACCTGTGCAAGGAACAGGTACATGAAGATCACAGCACAAAGACCGTAAAGGTTTCCAATACCCTGACCTCTTCCAACACCAATGAGTGGGAATGATTTATACCAGCAAACATAGCAGTAACCAAATGTGATACCTGCGAATCCCAGGACCATTATTGACAGTGGGTTGAATGCCTGAATTGCATACTCGAAGACTGGATATCCAGCCAGTGCGACTGCAGGTACAAGGATTACCCACCAGATAAGGTTCTCACCAAGGAACCTGATTGTAATTCCTACATCCGGTTCTGCGATATCAAGACCTTTTCCGGCAATTGCGCCTTCAATACCCCATCCTAATGCTGCCATCAGACCACCAATGTATCCAATGTAATTGATACTGCCAGATGTGATCTCAGTAATTGCTCCACCGACGAAGATGGTCAGACCACCAACAATAATAACAAGGATACCTAACCAGGCCCTCTTGGAAATCTGTTCACCATACCATTGTCTTGCAAGAATGGAACCGATCACAGGGTACATCAAAGCAGCGACTGCTGCGAATCCTGCTCCAATGAAACCAATAGCGATGAATGAACCAAGGATAGCGATAGGTCCACCGAAGATAGATGCAAGGAAGAACCATTTACTGCATGGGTGGAACTCTTTCAATGTCCTCTTCATCTCACCGAACTTACCAAGCACACCGTTCCATAACAAAAGTGCAATTATAACAGTTAGCGCATTGAATGCGGATATCAGCACAGCGACCACAAGTGTTGCAGCTGTTGCACTTTCATAGGTTCCTGCACCGGTTGGGTCTGCGATGTTGATCCACATTGCATCGAATGGAGGTACTGCCCAGATAATAGTACCTGGAATATACCATATACCCCATAAGATTGCACAGAAAAGGGCCCACATATAACCCTTGTTCATTTTCCTTTTATTTTCTAATTTCTTCAACTCTCTTATGTCCAAAATAACTCCTCCTCCAACTCTTTTATAATGATGATAATTGACACAAGTTATAATATATACAGATAGATCAGCTTAAAGAATTACAGTGAAGAGTTCTTACGAACACTCCACTGCGCTTCTAAAGCAGATTTACTCAGCAGCTGCGTTACATTTAACGACTGCGTCTGTTGCGTTCTCAGCATAGATGTCTGAGCCGATCTTGTCTGCCCAGTCCTGTGTGACAGGTGCGCCACCGACCATGGTCATGACAGTGTCACGGACACCAGCTTCCTTGAGCTGTTCTTCGATCTGCATCTGAAGGACCATTGTTGTGGTCATGAGTGCGGAAGAACCGACTACAAGTGGGTTGTGTTCCTTGACTGCATCGACGTATGTGCCGATTGCAACATCTCTGCCGAGGTCAACGACCTTGAATCCAGCGATCTTGAGCATTGTTGCGACAATGTCCTTACCGATGGAGTGGATGTCACCCTCGATGGTACCGATGACGATTGTTCCCTTGGATTTTACAGCTCCGCCCTGTGCCTCAAGGACAGGGGTGAGGACTGCGACACCAGCGCTCATTGCTTCGGATGCTGCAATGACGTGTGGAAGGAAAAGGGTACCCTGTTCGAACTGGTCGCCCACTTCGTTCATACCTGCGGTAAGACCGTCCTGAATAAGGGATACTACATCGACCTTTGCTTCGATTGCTTCTTCACATATTTCTTCTACTGCTTCGTCATCGAAATCCATGACTGCAGCTTTTGCTTTTGCGTTAATTTCATCCTGTGATACCATTTTTAAAACTCCTTTATTTATTTAGATAGTTAGCCAATTTACATGCTGGCTCTGAAGTCAGCATCTGCCTTGTCTACTACAGCCTGCATGTCTGCTAAGAGGTCAGCGTCGATTGCCTTTACCTCATGGTTCTTCATGATGTCAACAACCTTCTCGTGTGCGACGGTTGCAATGTCCTTGGAACCTGCTGCTTCCCAGTCTCCGAACATGTCCCTGTCAATGAGCTCAGGGGCAGATACGAGATTGAGGTTGTTCCTGGTTTCCTTGTGTGCAAGGAAGTTGTTACCGATTCCTACCTTCTGGATGGATGGTACAGCGAGTGTCTCGTCTGATACTGGGACACCGCGCATTGCGGACTGTGTCATCTTGATGATGTCAGCGTCGATTACAAACTGTTCCATAGAGAATGTCATACCGAGCTCGAGCATACCTCCACCGTAGATGGTGTTACATCCGGCGAATGCTGGAAGGAGGGTTGTCATTGTCTTTTCGTGGCCTGCCTGTGCATCTGGGACCTTAGCATCTGCCTAGGTACCTGCAACATAGGTTGGGAGGCCATAGAACTGACCCATCTTACCGACTGCAGCGCTGATAAGACCGAGTTCTGGTGCACCGACTGGAGCTGTTCCTTTTCTCAGGTCGAAGGTTGTGGTTGAGCTACCGTAGAATACTGCTGCTCCTGGCTGGACGAGCTCTGCAAGTACGATACCTGCAAGGATCTCTGCGTTGTGTGTAACGAGTGTACCTGCTCTGAATACTGGTGAGGATCCACCGGACATTGCCATACTCAGGACGTTCACTGGCATACCGAAGCGTGCACCTTTCATGATGACCTGACATGCGTTGACACTGAGTTCGAGTGGGCTGGTTGGGCAGAGAAGCATGGACATGATTGGTCTCTTGCGAGCTTCTTCAGAGTCGCCACCGTAGTATGCGTCGACAATTCCCTTGTAGTACTCGACATTCTCACCGACAGGGTCGATGTGGTGGAAGTGTTTGGTAGTACCTGCGAGAGGTGTGATGGTCTCGTGGACATCCTGTGCTCCCTTTCCTGCCCAGTCCCTTGCGGAAACGGTAAGTGAGAAGTAGCTGAACTCATCGAGGTAGTCACAGACCTTTGCGGTATCTGTAATGTCCTGCTCGACAGAGTCGATTGTCTGGTACTTGCCTGGTGAAACGTAGTTGCACATCTTGACACCGGTACCGAAAGGTATGTAGTGGACCCTGCCTTTGTGAACCATATCGACAGTGTTCTTCTTGTCACGACCATAAAGCAAGAACCTTGATGGTGCGTCAATAAGTGCCCTGTTTACAAGGAACTCTGGGATCTTTACGACCTGGGTCTTCTCGTCGACTTCACAGCCAGCTTCCTTGAAGATTGCCCTTGCTTCTGGATCAGATACCTGGACACCAGGGTTCATGAATACTTCCATTGAAGCGTAGTGGATAGCTCTCATGTCATCGTCAGAGAACAACTCTAACTGTACGCCCTGAAGTGGGAATCTAGCTGGATAAGATGCTTTTACCATTTTCTTTACAACTCCTTTATTTATCTTTTTTGATAGGTCAGGTCACACCCGAATCGAATGATACTGACCATAATACTGACAGATCACATCCAAAAGCGATGAATGCAGTCATGCCAACATTAAATGTTTCGAAATGAATACATGCAAAATGTTTCACGCATGCGGTGCATAAATGCCGATCCCGAAGGAACACATGCAGATTCATCATACAGCATTTCATATGGTGTATTACAATATCCAATGGAGCCCAAATGTCACACCCAAGGCAAATATCTACAAGAGATCCATGCCAAAAGGATATGTATTCGAGTCGTTCCACCATCCGTTGTCAGACACACTTTCGATTTAACTGATACTACCCTGTTTTCAACACGAATATATATATTTACTGGTTAAGTTATCGAAAAATATATGATATAAAATGCCCTCATGCGGACAATTTGTGAGGATGTACAAGCCTTATTTTTTTTGTAACCCTGACAAATCAAGAAGATTTGCCCATCGGATATGTAACATACAAATAGCCGTATAAAATTAAAAAACAGTTTCAAGAGAACCATATAGTGGATATATGATGAATATAGGCAAAATAACACAAGAAAAGTTGCTCCTATAAGTTGAATATACACATGTGCCAATCGACAGTACAACAAAATATGAAATGAGTGCGTGAGTAAAACATCACACTCTTAGAAGACATATAATAAGCAAAAAAGAAATACAATTTTGCAAAAGGCTTAAATAGAAAAAAGAAAGCCGCCCTGACTCAAGGGCGACAGAAAGTAATGCCATAGATATATGGCAAAATACCAATCATTCCTTAATGGAAATAGTCTTATAATGGATCGCAGACACAGGACAGATCGAAACACAACGCCTGCAACTGGTACCAAGACACCTTTCACTATTATAGTTTGCAAACAGTTCCCCATCACGTTCAATTATAGTGATAGCATCTTCAGGACATTCTTCCTCACACTTGTGGCAAAGAATACACTCAGAAGCTTCCTCTTCAATAATAATTCCAAGATCACTGACGATCTTTAATCCGTCTTTTCCAACCTCATCAATGTCCTTTGCAACCCTCTTCTCGATACCTGGATTCTCGAACGTCTCAGGAAGAGGAGGAAGCTTGTACATACCGAGCATCTGGTTATACGTCTCGATAGGCATACCCTGCGTCCAGTAGGAAAGCTCACAAACATAGATATTAGAGAAAGTATCGCTTGTAGCCATCATCAGGTGATCTGCCTTGATCTTATGTGCGACCTTAATAACCTCATCCAGTTTGGACTCATCCATTACAAGATCCCTTGCAAGAGCGACTGAAGTATTACCAAATTGTACGATATTGTGTGCGAAGTTAGGACATGAACCCAGCTTTCTTGCCTTATCTGCATTTACATAGGCACCGGTAGCACCGGCCATGTACATATTCTCAAGGTCCTCATAAGCAGTACCGGATTCTAATAGAAGGGTCAGCTGTGCAGCCCTGATAGCACCAATTGCTTTTCCCGCCTCTTCAATATCCTTTTCAGTAATTTCAATCCTATCCCCAAGTATAAGTTTTCCATTTGGTACCTCAGGGATCTTTGTAATAATTCCAGTCTCAATAGCCAGAGAAAGTGCGGCGATAGCACCTGTACCGGTCACACCTTTCGCAACAATTTCAGAAGATTCCTTGATCACGCCGGTAAGCGGATCTATCAAATGCCCTTTGCGCTCGTCCATAAGCCCATCGAGGATCGTGACCCTCCAATAGTCACCTTCAACATTAACATCAGAGATAGCACCAGGACTTGCCAGCATACCACAGCTCATGCCCTGACCTTCTATTGCAGGTCCGGCTGCAGCACTTCCGGTTATGATCTTGTCACCTACTTTAATGGCCATTTCTGCATTTGTACCATAATCGGTTACCATCGAAGGGACATCCATATCCATGAAATCAGTCTTTATCATCATCGCCAGTGCATCTGCACCGATCTCGTGTTTAATAGCAGGAGGCACGATCAAGGTACAGTTAGGAAGATCTACGATGCCCTCGAACAGTTCACTTGCAGGAAATACTCTTGCATCGCGAGAAACATTTTCAACACCAAGTTTCTTTTGTTTGTTCTCACCGGCATAGGCAAGATCCCTGATCTCTATGTTCTGGAATAAAGACAACTGTATAGGATTACCACACACAGCAAGCCTCTTGATAAGAGTGGTGTCTACATCCAGTTCATCAAATATCTTGCTAACGGTGTCCAGTATGATCTCGTGTGCAAGATCAGCACCCACCTGGATAGCAAAGTCCAGATGATCCATCACATTTCCACCCGGAAGCGGATGCCTCATAGTAATAGCAGTCCTTAATACCTCCTTAGCTTCCAGATCGATCAATTGAGCACGAAAACCACTTGTTCCCAAATCCAATGCAATACCATACATTTTGATTACCTCTGACTTATAATATTTAATTTCAGTAATAGATAGACATATGCATTAAAAAAAACAAGTTAATGATATATAAGGGCTTTGTACAAACCACGCAAAACCCCCTTAACGCGTGTTAACATTCGACAGCAAGAGAAGAAAGATCATAAATAAAAAAGTAAAAACATAAAGACTTTTAAAAATAAACTATTTAATTATTCACATTCACACTGACATTTGCACTCAAAGTCAAAACCAAGAAGGAAACTTCCAGTACCATGCTCGCTTTCAAGACCCATCCTTTCCTTCAGGTATTCATCCGTTGGTGGAGAAGGTGACGCAAGGGTTACATTGCAAATATGAGGTAACTCTTCGATCTCTACACAGGGCTTTGGCGGTAATACCACAACAAGAGGCTCGGACTTACTATTGAGAGACGTCAGTACAGATTTATCATATATCACAATATTCCCGATCACAAGGGAATCACTGCTTTGTTCCAGTGACTTTATTTTATCCGCATCATCAATGTCCTCTCCAACAACCTTGTCATCATGCATAAGGATAACATTAGGCCCACATGGCCATTTGTACTCCATTGTTGTCTGGAAAGGTATAATGACATCACGCTGAAGAACGGCCTTTATACCTTTATTGTCACCCCTGCCAAGTCCCATCAAGGTCATCTGGTCTGCTTTTTCCTCAAGTTGAGCGATGGTCTTACAGTCCTCATCATTAAGCACCAGTGTTTTGCCAACACCGACCATACATTCCAATCCTTCTCGTACCGTTTTGATAATCTCATCTTTTTCCATGACAATCCCTATACCTGCTTGTAGGTTCAAATTAACATGATCACAGAGGCAATTTGAAGAGATACAATAGCGAATTACCTATTCTACTTTGCTTATATAAGCATATCGAATATACTTCAAAAAATCAAAGTAATTTAAATTACTAACGATAATGAAAAAAAGAAACAAACAGATGTATTAAACAGACTTCAAATTGATCAGGACCTGACGGTTTTGCATGTGCTCCACAAAACCCTTATATACAAAGTTTACTATAATGTACAGTATAAAGACGTCAGAATAGCGATAATATTGCTTTTAATTGACATTCATTACCCATACAGAGGATCAACATGACAGACATCACAGTGAATTCAAGAATTTGTGGTTTTACACACAAAATACACGGAACCAAGGATGGAAAGAACGTTAAAGTAAAGATCGAAACGCAATGTCCAAAGGTTAAGAACATTTCCGAGCTTGAAGTACCAATGATGCAGCTCTTTGGCATCAAAGAGAACATTGTCACCGCTAAAGCACAAGAAGGAAACTGTTGCGCAACATGTCTGGTACCATGCGGAGTCCTCCATGCATGCAACCTTGAACTGGGACTTATCTCCGAAAAACTTGCAAAAGATGTAGGCGATCTCAGCATCGAGTTTGAGTGAACCGGAAAAATAGAAATACTGGGATCTGAAATGATGTTATGAGATCGGCCTAATGATGCCGATCTTTGGTTCATAACATTGCCCCTTTGCAAGCAAAGACCTGACTGCTGAATCTACTGCTTTTTCATTTATATTGCGGGAATTTGCAACTGAAAGAAGATCTATATACTCCACACCTTTTCCTTCATCAAGCTCTTCCAGCAATTCCATTACGACAACATCTATGTCTTTATCGCCATCTGCAGAAGATGCAAGATCGGTGAAAACAATACACTTTTTAACTACAGACCTCAGCTCATTCAGATAATCAGTACCAGTACCGTAATTCTCAATGGCCAGGCAGATGCCCTCTGATAAATTAGATGGAATTGCCATATTTTCCGTACAATTGCAGGAATCAGGATCACCTTTACATAAGGACAGTATTTTTGAAAATAAATCGACCCTGTCAAGAGTCAGTTCTGCAGTATCAGTTACCCAGCAGTTGCGCATACTTTCATCTGCCAGATGGATCTCTTCAGGCCTCAGGGATATGATCGGGCTCCCGGCATCCGGCTTATATACACGCACTTTCCCCACTACGGAAACGAATGCAGGAGTTTCAACCGACGAAAGGAATATAGCTGCTTGTGGTTGATACTGGCCGGCATATATTGTAAAAGCCCCTGAAGGATCAACCACACGGGCTTTCCATGTATCCGTATCATTGCCTACATTATCAACCTCCGTGAGAACACCAACAATGAAAACACGATTAACCATTGTTCCCAGAGGAGTGAGAAGGTAATTTGGAGTATGGCCCTCTGAATTTATTGCCTCGTCAATAGTAGAATGTATTGTAGAACTCGAATCGTTCAACTCTTTTGCAAATATCCTGTGTGCAATTTCACGCTCCACCATAAAGATCACTCCACTCCTTCAAGTCGCTCCAGAAGATCTGATGCCCGCTTATCAAGATCCTCAGACGGAACCCATACGGATTTTGCTACGAATGTGACACCATACTCGATCTTCGAAGTATTTCCACGCACACCGAGATAATGCCCCGTAAGAATACTTTTCATATCATCATAAACAACATTTGCAGACATTGCCTTACCCATAAGAGACTCAGACTCCTGAAGCGTCTTACCATAAACGATCTCGGAAAGTTCCCGATTCAGCATAACAAGAAGAGACCCTGTACCATCATCGAGGATTAGCTTGATACGCATGTCCTGAACCCCTTCTACACCACCATGTGACCGACAGGTGTCCTTCATAATGACACGATTACATTCCGGACATCGGGCAATCACACCGGAACCCGGTCGTACGGAAACAATGTTCCCTTCCACCGATACATCGAACATTCCTTCATTTTGTAAAACATCCCCTATAGGCAATGGTTTTGGTGGCAGGTTCACTGATGCAAAAGTGAAAGGCAGGTTTTCCCCGGATCCGACAATATGAACCGAGGTCGATTCATTCAGGTGTATGGAAGGTACACCCCGATACATGCTAACCGATGCATCTTCGAAGCGCACTATTGTGCCGATGTCCACACCATCAAGAAGAGACCATGAAACAAAAGGCAAGCGACTGGTCTCATCAGCGAGAACACCTTCTATGATAGTAAGGTCCTTTCCTTTCACATTGACATCCCTGTGATATAGTTCAATGACTGCTGCCACCGAACTTATGAACATGTCCGAATAGCCAACCTCGCCTAATTTTTTAATAGGAGTTGCTGAAAGTTCAGAGATATCAGGGAGATATGTATCCTCAAGAAGTTCCACTTCCGAACGATCCCCTATACTAACTTCCGCCCTGTTATGCCAGGCCCTGACGCTGGCATCCCGGATCCTTACAGCATCCCCGGGATTTAGAGAGATCGGTTTCCATGATGTGAACGAACATAATCCAGTCTCATCAGCAAGTGCACCGGAAAAGATAGTTACAGAATCACCACGTAAATTAACATTTTTTTCATTGATATTAAGAATGCGAACCTCAAGAGCTATTCCCCTGTCACCGATAGCAAGATCTTCCACCTTTTTCGATACCGGAGAATCGTTTTGGAATTTCTTAAGAATTGATCTCTTTGCCTCGTCTATAGGTACTCGGTACTTTAGCAACAGTTCCAGTTCATCTTCTATAGTAGATCTGCTTATGTTTCCTAGCGCCTTTGTTAGCTCTTCAATATGAGGCGCAAATTTCTTGTCCATGCTGTCTTCCCTCACGTGTGAGATGTTTACATAATCAAAGCCATACACACATAAATAAGGTATACCTGAATTATTAAAAGGAATTGAAAGGACTAAATTCCAAAAAACATAAATATGTAGCTTTTTAAGTTAATAAAAACATATTTATAGATTTTTAACTAAATTAAAGGTACAAATACAATTAATTAAACATAATAGGTACAAAAAGAGGTTATAAAAAATGCCCATACTACCATTGGCTTCTGTAGAACGTTTAATTCGCAGTGCAGACTCAGAAAGGGTCAGTGAATCTGCAGCATCTGCACTTTTGGATATACTCGAAGATTACGGTGTAAAAATATCAAAGGAAGCTATAATCTATGCAAACCATGCCGGAAGAAAAACTGTAAAAGCTGAAGATATAAAGCTGGCCTATGACATGCTCACGAAGCCTCGTGACTAATGTCATATTCCTTTTTTTAATTTAACAGGTCAATAGCACCCATTCCTGCAAGGGTCACCAAAGTCACCACAATACCCGAGATCATAACACCTGCTGCGATCGCCATCATTGCATGCCTGAACTTAATGCCAAACACGAAGGCAGCTGCACAGCCAGTCCATGCGCCTGTAACCGGTAATGGAACTGCCACGAACAGAGTAAGTGCAAGTATGCCATAACGTTCCATATTCCGAGAATGCTTTTGACGAGTTCTTGTAAAAAGCCAGGTGAAGAATGAATCCCCTACTTTGAACTGCCTGAGGTAAGATGACACAGGATCCAAAAAAAGTAAGAGAGGGATTACCGGTAGAAGGTTTCCTATGACTGCAAGAAGATAAGCATCAATAGGATCAATACCGTATATCCCGATAGCAACAGGGATCGCACCACGAAGCTCTGACACCGGCAATGCACTGAGCACTACGGTTGCCAGCCATGAAGGAACGCTTGCAAGTGTATCCAGCAGTTGCTCTTCAAAAGGCATTGCCTTATTGCTCCTTTGTCAACGCAAAATGTGCCAGCAAAGCATCAAGCTGTATTCTTTCATTAGCACCTTCAGTAAGCCTGAAATCAACTTCCCCGATCATATCCATAAGATCAACCATACGCTGACCGGATACTTCCATGTCGAAGATAGCACGATATATCTGCCCGACGACATCCTCTCCTGAAAGACCTTTTTCCAGCATCAAAGTATCAAGCTTTTTGCGTGCCAGTACAAAATTACCGGATAGTGCAGTCTTGAGGAGCTCCATGATCTCTTCCGGGTGAGCTGTTGCAGTTATTCTGTATATGGCATCCTTGTGGATGGTCTTATCAAAAAGAGCTGCTGCCTGTAGTGCATTTATTGCTTTTCTCATGTCACCCTGGGCAACATACTTCAATGCGTCCATACCATCATCAGCAATTGAAAGACCTTCCTTTTCTGCAATATGCCTGCACCTTTCAGCTATAGAATCTTCAGTAAGGTGGCGGAATCGGTAAACAGCACATCTTGACTGGATGGGTTCGATTATCTTTGAAGAGTAATTGCATGACAGGATAAACCGACAGTTGCTGGTATACCGTTCCATTGTACGGCGCAGTGCAGACTGTGCATCGGATGTCAGAGCATCTGCTTCATCAAGGAAAATTATCTTGAAATCGGCACCTCCAATAGGAGATGTCTTCGCGAAGTTCTTTATCTTCGTCCTCACTACATCGATACCGCGCTCATCTGAAGCATTGAGTTCCGTGAAGTTCTCGCGCCAGCCATCCCCGAACAGTTCCCGCGCAATGGACACAGCAGTTGCGGTCTTTCCAACCCCCGGAGGACCTGAGAACAACAAGTGAGGAAGATTGCCGCTCTTTACATATGATATCAGCCTTTCCGTCGTTTCCTTTTGACCTACAATGTCTTCAAGCTTAAAAGGCCTGTATTTCTCGATCCATATCTCTTCTTTTATTTCGAACCCTCCAGTCATAACTGATAATCTATGATATCGATGCAGGGAGAATAAGGTTGATTTTGCTTTTTAATCTTTCGTGACGTGACCGGTAAAAAATAGAATATAAGGATCATGGTCTTTACGAATGCATGATCCATTAGGGATGAGAACGGAATGATCCGAACTCACTTATATACATAGTTGTAAGCGATCTTACCGATAACCGGAACCTTGATCTTTGAACCTCTCCAGGCAATGAACATTAAAGAAAGCCAGACGAAGAGGGAGAAGAATCCTCCGAAATCAGCAAGCAGCCAACCGACGTATGGAATCCATGCAACCAGGAAGACGATAGCTGTCAGGGTCATAAAGACCATTGCTGACTGGATCGCGTGGAAACGGACAAACTTGTTCTCCTTCTCAATAAAAAGGAAAAGAACACCAGTCATCCAGAATCCCAGATAGCACAATATCCCTACAATATTCTCATTAAGTCCAATGGAAGTCTTGTATGTCATATAATCACTCCACTCCTTACCTCATTTCAATACATTTCTGCGGGCATTTCTCAACACATATGCCGCAGGCTGTACATTTGTCCTGATCGATCTCTGCAAGGAACTTCGTTACTGTGATAGCTTCTTCCGGACAGTTCTTTTCACATATCTTACAGCCGATACATCCAACTTCACAGACTGCCTTTACAGTCTTACCTTTGTCATGTGAATTACACTCCACATGGACCTTCTCAGAATCCTTTGCAAACATCAGCACATCGTTAGGGCATGCCTCGATACAAAGACCACAGCTCTTACAGAGGTTCTTGTTCACAACAGGAAGACGGTCCTCGCCGATCGTAATAGCATCGAATGGGCATGCACGCACACAGGTTCCGCGACCCATACATCCGTAATTACAACCCTTCTCACCGTCAGAGAGCATGATCACAGCAGTACAATCCTGGATACCTACGTAATCGAACCGGTCAACGCATTTGCTACCACCATTACACTTGAGGTATGGGTACTCCTTCTCTGCTTCTGAAACATCCTGCCCGAGAATTCCACCGATCTCCTTTGCAGTCTCAAAGCCACCTACAGGACATCCGTCAAGAGGAGCATTTTCCTCAACGACGCGTTCTGCAAAGTCTGCACATCCTGCAAACCCACAAGCACCACAGTTAGCACCTGGAAGGACCTCAACGACCTCTTCAACAAGTGGATTGGTCTCCACCTTGAACAACCTTGATGCTGCGATCAGCATGATACCGATCACAAGACCAAGACCACCAAGTGTTGCCATTGCCTGGATAATTAAAGTTGTCAGGCTCATATTGGAATCACTCCGAAGTAGTTAACAAATGCCATTGAAAGCATTGTTGCGATAAAGAATGCCTGAGGAAGACCACGAATAGAAGACGGAACACTAACAAGAGTGCTACGCTCCCTGATACCTGACATCATCAACATAACTATAGTGTAACCGAGACCTGCTGCAACTCCAAACACAACACTCTGTATGAATGAGTATTCATTCAGGACATTGAGCAACACAACACCAAGAACCGCACAGTTGGTTGTGATAAGCGGGAGATAGATACCAAGTGAACGGTATAGTGAAGGAACATTCTTCCTGACAACGAACTCTACAAGCTGTACAAGAGCTGCGATCACTACAATGAAACTGATCAGGCTAAGGAACTCGAGCTTTAGCGGTATCAATACGTAAGAGAATATAAGATACGACACGGTTGCTGCCATTGCCATTACAAAAATAACAGCACCTGACATTCCTGCAGCACTCTTTGTATCCTTGGTAACACCCACGAATGAACACAGGCCAAGGAACTGGATGACCAGGAAGTTCTTTATGAACACACCATCCATGAATATCTGGAAAAGACTTGCGTCAGCCATTTTAGCCACCTCTTGCGAGCTTCTTTGCTCTTCTATAATTGACTATTGCCATCAAAACACCTATTGTAAGGAAAGCTCCTGGTGAAAGGATCATGTAAGTAATAGGGTTAATTGGGATCTGGATGACTTCCAGACCAAAGATCACGATCTGACCGGTTCCGAGAAGTTCCCTGATACCTCCGATGAGCACAAGGACAAGAAGGAAACCAGTTGATATTCCCAATGCATCAATGAACGAATAGAACATGTTGTTCTTATTAGCATATGCTTCTGCACGTCCGATGATGATACAGTTGACAACAATAAGAGGAATGAACACACCCAGTGCCGCATACATCGGTGGGAAATAAGCTTTCATTACCATCTCTACGATCGAAACGAACGTTGCTATTATCAAAATAAATATTGGCAATCTCACTGAAGCAGGGATTTGCTTCCTCAGGCCTGAGACCAGCAGGTTGGAACAGATAAGTACGAAAGCCGTTCCGGCTGACATACCAATCGCATTTTCAATAGACGTGGTAACTGCCAATGTAGGACAAAGACCCAATACCAAAGCAAATATAGGGTTATCTTTTGTAATTCCACGAATAAATTCACTTAAAGCATTCATCATATCACCTATTAAGCCTCTGCTCCCCGTATAACTTCAACCTGGGCATTCAGGGCATCTACTACTGCCTGAGATGATATCGTGGCACCGGTAATTGAATCAATTGCACCACCAGACTTTGACAAACTCAGGTCTGCTACTTTTACGTTTTTGAACTGATCCTTGAAAGCGGGTTCAGTGATCTTTGATCCCAGACCAGGAGTTTCTGTGTGGGACATGATACTCATACCACTTATCTCATTGAATGACGAATCAACACCACCGGCAACTTCCAATAGACCTTGTGCACCGGGATGTTCCCTGAAGAAAGCATATCCGATAAGATTGCCGGAACTATCTTTTGCACGGTAGTATAAAATTTCCCTGTCACCCTCATCGTTAATGATCTCATCGCCGTAAACTGGCTCAAATTCTGCTGCCTGAGGCATCAGCTCAGCAAGCGTTAAGGTCCTCGCTTCTTCATAGTTCTTCTTTAATTGTTCACTTGTAGGCACATATGTTACAGCCAGAAGTGCTGAAGCGACCACCGAGATCAGAACCAGCTTACCTATGATAACTATTACATCCTTGTTTGAATCAGTCATCTAATAACACCTCCAGGCGGTCCTTGAAAGGAACCTTTTCCAGAATGCGTTTGTACTTACGCTGCAGGTAGGTCTCTGAACCATAAGATCCAGGAAGTGTGTTGTTATCGATCAATGCTGAAACACAATTTGCAAGGAACAGACCATAGAAGGTCGCATCGATATAATTTGCAAAATGACCATATATTACAACCAGAACACCACAAACGATCCCATAGATCACACGCCCGTTCTTTGTAACAGGTGAACTTGAAGTGTCCGTTGCAAGGAACAATACTCCAAACAGAACAACACCAAGGACAACGTATGATAAACTGTCACCCAGAAGAACTGCGAGCAATATAGTGGTCACGAAGAAGGAAACGGGAATTCTCCATTCAACATAACGAAGTAATATTAATATTCCACCTGCCAGTAACAATGCAAGAGGAGATACCCCTGCCATTACACCTGCACCGGTTTCCAGTACCAGATCAGACAATGCTGTAGTCTGCGGATAGGATAATGGAGACATTATTGAACCCCATGCAAGACTCAGGAATACCCATGCAGCAAGTACCGGGTTGAACACATATGATCCGATACCACCAAAGGCATGCTTACCTATTCCGACCGCAAAGACAGAACCTATCATCGGCATCCATAATGGGACCTCCGGCGGGACCACCATAGCGACCATTAGACCGATAAGAATGGCATGCCCATCTGCAATTGTTATCTTCTGGTCAAATGCTTTCTGTATTGCAACCTCGGTCACAACTGCTGCCAGAATGCCTGCAATGACCAATCCTATTGCAGGAAGACCAAATAGATATACAGATAGCAGGACCACGGGCACAAGAACAATTATCTTGGCCCACATAATCTTATTAAAAGTGATATCCTCTTTTTTATGAGGAGGAGCTGAAATCGTAAATGTCATCTTATTCGCCTCCACCGCAGCCACATCCTAACTTAAGATTAGTAGATGATTCTTTTGGAGCAAAGTCTTCATACGCCTTTTCGATAGAATTCTTTGCATATTTTATAAGCTGAAGAACATGTATCTTTGAAGGACAAACGGCTGCACATCTGCCACATTCAACACAATTCATAATATGCATCTGACGGCATTCATCAAAACGTCCCTGGTCAGATAGTGCTGCGATCCTGCTGGGTACGAGGTTCACAGGACATACATCAACACATCTTGCGCAATGCGTACAATCAACAAATTCTCCCCTTACCACATCATCAGCTGACTGAACGAATATGGATGTCGTCGTCTTACTCACAGGCACTTCATCAGTATACTGTGCTACACCTGTGATAGAACCATTTGCGATCAGCTTACCAGGTTCACCCACATAGCCACCACATGCATCAATTACATCTTTGAAAGTAGTGCCGATCCTTACAAGGATCTTCTGTGGATCCTTCACATTTCCGGAAACTGAAACCACGGTTTCGATATATGGCTTTCCGGTATTCACTGCATCATAAAGTGCTTTTGCAGATTTTACACTGCATATAGCAACACCGACATCAGTAGGATCACAACCAAAAGAAACCTTCCTACCCGTTAAATTATAAGTGAAAAGATCAAGGATCTTCTTTCCGTATATGTGGTCCTGTGATACGACCACAATATCCGAAGACATCTCTTTAAAGTAATATTTAACCTTCCTCTTTCCGATCAACGGAGCAACAGTAATGTTCTTTCCATCAAAGTTTAATCCGTCAAAAGCACTGATGGATTCAAGATCATCCTTCCTGAGAACGATCGCACCTTTTGAAGCTCCTGCAGCCTTCATAAGTAATCTCAATGCATCAAGCATCTGTGATGAATACTGGGAAGGAGTGTCGTAGTGACCGCCTATCCATTCTGAAGAAGTTGCATTTACCAGAACAAGATCTATTTTCTTACCCTCAGGTTTCAGTACCATATGTGTCGGACACCCATAGTGCTCAACAATACCTGCATCCTTTATCAGATCTGCAAGTTCAGAAGCCTGAACATCCTTTGATTTGAAATCAGCACATTCTGCCTCTTCGGATGGCTGGATCACAACACTGTTCACCTTGTTACCGTTGGGGTGGGGAGCTTCCTCAATAGAAATAACTTCCCCGGATACACTTGAATGGACAGATGCGGAATTATATGCTCCGCATTCACCTATCTTCTGCCCTTCACACACCATATCCCCTTTCTTCACAAGTGGTTCACATTCCGCACCATTATGCTGTTTTAAAGGAATAATTACCTTCTCGGGCATATTTTCCATAATATTGACCTTTGTCACAAACACCAACTCCTTAGAATGCAGGCTCCCTGTCAACTTCAGGAGGTTTTGCTCCTGGTATGGTCGCATCGATAGTCTTTATTGTGAAATCTGTTGGCGGATCGGTCTGTGCCGGATCGGAATCATAACCGATCATTTCCCAGTCAATTGCTGTCGCAGTTGAACCATGGCAATCAGCACATTCAAGTGGATCTGCCATTCCTACCTCTGAACCTGCGATGTTGTGACTAAGCCTGTAGTGAAGATCAACGGTCCTGAGTACAGCATTCGGATAATCAGCTTCACCATCGGCGTTTCCGTCATAGCTTCTCATCTCACCGACTGTCACCGTACCATCCTGGTCTGCATCAGCAGCTTCCACATATGCTACAGCTATCGGGTCACCGGTCTCTTTGCTGGCATTTGGTGACTCTGCGACCCCAGGGTTCAAACCCTCATCCCACCAGATACCGGTTACGATATTGAAAGGTGCAAGTTTCACATCAGCATCATCCTTTCCATCAGGGATATTAAGTTCATCCTCACCCACACCATTGGACCATGCAAGCACAGGAACAATCGTTTCCATCTTGAAGGAATCGACACGTTCACCGTTCGACCAGTCAAATGACTCAAGGGTCGTTCCACCTGGAAGCTCTCCTCCCGGAAGTGCAGGAATGTGACATGACTCACATTCTACAGTCTCAAGGTGAGCATCAGCGATAGGTCCGTGTGAGATACCTGCATGACAATCTGCATCATCACAGCTGCGGGTCTCAGCTTCTAATTCATGAATATCCTCAACATCCGCCTTTACCAGAAGGCTTGAATGGGATATCTCATGACATTCGACACAATTGACCTCAGCATGTACGTCGAATTCCTCATAATCAGGTGCAGACCACATTACTGCCGTAGTCGGTATATTTGCCTCATGGCAATTCTCCGCACATGATTCTTTTGCAGGGGCACCATTGACAGTGTCGTGGAACAACAACAACAATGGGAGTGGAGTAACAGCATTTGAGAAATAGGTGAACTTTCTTATATTGTCTTTCTGCACAGCTTCATTTGCTTCTACCATTGCTGCTGCGTTTGCATTTTCAAAGTCACCTTCACTGAACTTTGCAGCGCGTGCTTCAAAATCATACATGCCATACTGCTCATGGCAGACCATGCAGTCCACATCTACACCATACTCTTCCAGTGCTCCACCACCAGGGTGATAAGCACCATAGCGTTCGACCCATTCGTCTTCGCCCTCTACCTCAATATCAAAGTTTGTCAGTGGGTCCCATTCGTCGATATCTCTCTGGATATGAGTGTTGGTCTCCACATGATCAGATACCGTGAAGTGGCAACCTCCACAACTTGAATCCGACCATTCCCCTTCGGTCATATAGTGATGAGCGATCGCTTCATTACCACTATATCCCATGCTTGCGAAAACGCCTGCAAATCCGAAGATGAAAATGGCGGCTGCCAGTAATATTACCTCTAATTTTGCCATATGATCCCCTCTTAATCCTCTGCCACGTCCTCCAATTCCTTGAGGACAACGCCGATAATCGTAGTCATATGCTGCTCTTCCAGAACAGTCATATCATCAGAAACGTATTTGTGCAGCTCAAAGCTCTTGGGGATCTCCCTTACATTAAAATCAAAGACCTTATCCAAAAGACCTTTCTTTGGCGTTATGCCTAAAAAGTTTACATCAAGACGATTTCCAACCTTGTGTGCCTTCACTTCTACCTTGTCCAATGGTGAACCGGACTTTACGTAGATCATGTGATGATCGCCACCAAAGTGTTTTTCGATCCCCTTCCAACCATATTCTTCTATGATCTGATGAATTGCAACAGCGAGATACTTGTCTTTACCGGTATTCCCACCAGATGCAATTCCTGCACTAGAATTACTCATACAAACACGTCCTATCATGAATAATGATTAACATTCGTCGATTAATATAATTGCCAGAATCATTGATTGCGAATATTTATAGGTTTCGAAATAAGCTTAATATTAAGCGTATCTATCCCTACAGCATGGACAGAAAAACCGTTCTATTGCTAGTATTAATCGTTATAGTTTCTATTTCATTCACAGTATTATATGAGGAGCAAGAGGACAGATTAACTACCGAAAATAAAATATTTTATACTGATTCGCGCAGTATAATGGATACAACAGTTACAATCGCCATATATGATTTTAATGAAGAACATGCGGTACAGACTGTTGACAAAGCTTTTGCAAGAATTATCGATGTCGATGACGTCATGAGCAGTTACAAAAATGATAGCCAGACCAGCATACTGAATGACGGATCAAGACTGGAGGGTGCCTCACCGGACCTTATCTACGTTATTCAACGATCTATGTATTACTCCACGATCAGCGACGGTGCATTTGACATCACAATAATGCCAGTACTTGACCTCTGGGCAAGCAAGTTCAGCCCCGGTGGAACATACCAGCCACCCACACAGGAAGAAATAGACACAACTCTCGAGCTTGTTGATTACAGAATGATAACAATCGAAGATGGAAATATATCCATGGAACCGGGCATGAAGATCGCACTTGGAGGAATCGCAAAAGGATATGCTGTTGACCAGGCCATAGCAACATTAACATCTGAAGGCATAACCAGCTGTTTTGTTGACGCCGGCGGAGACGGGCGATATATTGGCACAAAGCCCGATGGGAACATGTGGACAGTAGGTCTCCAGAACCCAGACAAACAGGGAGATTTCATTACTGTGATGCAACTGGAAGATATGGCTGTCGCAACAAGCGGTAACTACGAGCGTTACTTCAGTGATGCTGCAAAGGTCTCTCACATATCTGACCCAAGGACCGGCTACTCAGTTAATGAATTGATCAGCGCAACGGTCATCGCAGAAACAGCCATGGATGCCGATGCCCTGGCAACCACTGTGTTCGTACTTGGAGAAGAGGAAGGAATGCAGCTCATCGAAACCCTTGAAGGAGTCGAATGCCTGATAATCACGTCAGACAAAAGGATACTTCGATCAACTGGCTTTGCGCAATATGAAACACCACTGGAATAATTGAAAGATAGGGAAGTAACAGGAACAGTGGCCAGAAGCCATGTTCCTGTTATTAGTATTATATTCGATTAGAGTATAGCATATTTTACTATAGCATTATTATTATCCCAACATGACCTCATGAAGTGTCTCATATACAGGACCCTGTGGAGTCAGAGTACTTTTCTTTAGACTTATCCTGTCAACTACCATATTGCCAAGTTCAATATCATCAAGCTCATCAAGTAATTCCAGGAATTCATCCATCTGACCCGCAGGCATAAATTTCACCCTTGCAAGAGTAGCATGTGCAGTGAACTTCTTCTTATCCTTTTTGAACCTGAACTTTGAAAGCTTTGATTCCACCTCATCATGAAGAAGCTCAAAGTTCCCTTCTGCACCCAACCAAACAACTCTTGGAGCTTTAGGCTTTGGGAAAACCCCAATTCCGCCGACAAGAGCATCGAAAGATTTGCATTCAAGGTCATCCAGGGCTTCTGCAACCTCCTGAACCATTGATTCCTTAACTTCACCAATGAACTTCATAGTAATGTGTACAAGACCAGGGTCAACCAATTTCAACTTCAGCCCGGAAAAGCGTGTTTGTATGACCCGGACCTCATCACGGAACTCCTCTGGCAGATCAACTGCAACAAATATTCTGGCCATATAAACAAAATAGACAATATACCTGTTAAATAGTGCCGTTGAACACAGATGAAAATGTTTTATAGATAATATATATAATCGATAATTTCCATAATTAATAATACAGAATATATGAGGGAATGGATGGATACTACCAATACACCAAACATACTGGCAGGACATGCAGTTCAGATCGCTAAAGAACTGGGAGCTCCGGCCATAATAGTATCCGGAGATATAAACCTTGAGAATATTGAAACCGACATTCCCATATATTATGTAACCCGACGCCAGAAAAGCATCATTGATAACCTCATTTCGGACACTACTGATGAAGGCGAAAAGCTGAAAAAGATCATTGAACCCATTAACAGGGAAACTTCAGGAAATGTCCGCTATATAGAAGAAGCAGCTGCCATCGAGCATATAATCGGCGAACTAAGGGAAGGCACTATTGTCGGAGTGATCCAGACAAAGGAATCCAGCGCAATAATAATCCACGAGATCTCACAAAGCCCTCTTATCAGAACACTTCAGGAATGCGAGGAAAGAATCGAACCTGAGGTCATGCGTGCAGCACTCACCATAGCATTTGACATCGCTGCAAGTGGAAGAGAAGGACACAAAATAGGAACTGCTTTTATCCTGGGCGATACTGAAGAGGTCATGCAGCGTTCCCATCAGATGATACTAAACCCTTATGCAGGCCATAAGGATGAACATAAGAACATACTGGACAGGATGAACTGGGAATCTGTCAAGGAGTTTGCCCTTCTTGATGGCATTTTTGTAATATCGGAGGAAGGCATTGTCAATGCTGCAGGCAGATATCTCGATGTTGATGCAAAAGATATCGATATTGAAAAGGGACTTGGAGGGAGACATGTTTCAGCAGCTGCGATCACAAGGGACACTTTTGCAGTAGCGGTGACAATATCCGAATCAGGAGGTACTGTCAGAGTATATATGGATGGAAAGGAGCTGCTTTGCCTTGATTACATCGAAAGACCTGCATTACGCGGCAAACCACAGTACTGAGGATCATATTTTCATCAGATCTTAAATCTCAACAAGGCTGCTATACCACCAAGAGAGTGCAATTTCTGCCCGGGCTCGAACTCTGTACTGAACACAACCATAGAACCCTGCGCATGCTCGACTTCCTGTATCATAGCATCAATATTACCCTCTTCCCGTTCCAGGCGAAGCAATTCATCAGCCACCAGAAGTTTTTCGACAGCACCATAATCTATTGCTGTTTTCACCTCATCCATACCATATGCGACCTTGCCACCAAGAGCCATTTCCTTCAGGAACTCATCCATAAGTGAAGATTCCCTGGCGATCCTGGACTCTTCCATTATCCTGTCAACAGCACCTCTTCTGAGCACTTCCTGAAAACCGGACATGCCTATAGAAGATGTATCCTCAACAAGGATACCTGCTGCCAGCTCGGAATTGTTTGAAGAGATGTACTTCATAAGATCATCCTTGGTAAACCCCGGGCCTGCAACAACAACCGACTCGGTTCCGCACATGGCATGACCTAACTGTTCGAGGATAGTGCTGAAGAAAACCTCACGAAGCGTTCCTTCGCCTTTCCCGGATGACTGCCGGATGTGGGAATAGACCTCTATACCATAATGACGCACAAAACCAATATCTGCATCCCCTTCTTCAATGGTAACGATAATGACCTTGGGTCTTTTGGATGTAGCTTCTGCTTCGTTCACACGCTCTACCTGATCTTTTTTCCAGTGCTTTATTATAGAGAGGGCAGTTCCCTCCTCAAGATTGAGAGTATGGTGAAAACCAGCATCCATCCCATGCTCAATAAGACCATGGACCCTGAGACGATTGGAGAACTTATGGAACTCAAGGTCATCTACCCTGATACCAAGCCTCACGTTCTTTTTCTCGACCTTCTCCGGCCTGAGCTTATCGCTGGAAGCCTCAGCTTTCCTTTTAGTGAGAGCAAATACAAGGTCGCCTTTCTCGATGATGTATTTCAAATGCCACAGATCATCAAGTGTCTCCGGAGTAAGGGCTATCTCACCTTCCTTATTCCCCCTCTGGTCTCTTTTTGTTACTCTCATGATAATACCCATCAATTTAGACAGTCATATACCCATACATATCAGAAGTTCACTTTTTGATATCAGATTCCCCTGGTGGAAGCATCCTTGCAATACTATCGGGAGATGCTACCTGTTTGACAAATGAAGGATCCTTCAGTTCATCTACATAAATGCGATAGACCTTCTTTGCAATATCATTCTGATTAAACTTACCGGGAACCAGCTCGACCACATATTTGCCGGAGCGTGCGATAGCCGAGACAGGACCTCCTATGACGCGGGTTTCCGCACCAAGCTCCAGGCCAACAGCAATACCTACGGGAACATCCTTGTAGTAATTGCGTTCTCCGCGGATAACAAAGGAACCTTTCCTCAGGTATTCGCCGGATTCCGGGGTCTTGGAGACCTGATCAGGTTTTATCCAGTAACAATCACCGCTGAACTGGCCTGCTTTCCAGATGCTGGAATAGGAAACCACGAATCTTGCAGCTTCCTCAAGGGTCGTTTCCGGGACATACTTCCCCTCGGTCTTGATAATTGTAATAGGTGCGCCGGGTACCTGTGTGTGGAACACGATATCTCGCTTTTCCATATACTTTTTCACAAGCTCCTCATTAGTATCAGCATCCCTTCCACCAACAACAAGGAAGCCGTCGGATGAAAAGAACCACCTGAATCGGTCGTACCAGTGTTTCTTGAGGAAAGCCTTCCTTCTTTTGGATACTTTCTTCTCCCTTTTCTGCATTGCAACCTTCGTATCCTCGATCGCACGCAAAGCACCATCACGCTTTTTGCTTAACTTTTTAGCTTTATCATAATATATCTGAGCATTTTGCGGAACGGTCTTACGAATATTGATACTCGCATTGACACCATCAAGATCAACTACGACAAACCCTTCCGCTGAATCGATACTTATGATCAAGCGTGCTGCGGGCAGTTCATCTTTTGCCTTTTTGAGTATAGAACGGATCTCAGCCCAGGAATAACCTTTATCGCGTGCATTCTCCAGAACAGCAAGCACCTGTTCAATGTTCTGGTAATGCTCATAGACCTTCTCTGCAATGGTAGTGTACTTTTCAGAGTCCTTCTCGAACTTCTTGATAGCTTCCTGCTGCTTACGAAGCCTTCTTTCAAAGACATCGACCTTTTCCTTCTTTTTAGCAACTACTTCCTCGATTACTTCTTCAGATGCTTTTTTACCGAAGAATTCGTCAAGAGCCTGATTGAAGGACGGGTAAAATTCCTTCTCCGCTTCAGAATACTGTTCAAGTTCCAGAGGTATGACATCAATTGCTTCCAGTTCGCCTTTAACGTCCTTTTTGACGATACAGGGCTTTAGCTTGCGCTCCACGATCGGGGAAAACACGATCTTTACAGCTTCACAAAGTGCCTTTATATCATCGGACGTAGCATCCTTTGCTGCTGTTTTCTTATCAACACCTGCTCTCAGGCAGACTTCCTCTGCAAGAACACCGCCGAGATTGTAACTGGTTGCTATGGTCCTGACAACATCCGCAGTGGAAGAGGCAAACAGATCAGCCATGCCATCCTCTTCAACATCAAGCGGACTTAGCTGTGCTTCAGGGTATTCATATATCTCACCACTGCGAACCCTGCGCCCCCTGAAGGTCACGGGATTCATCGGGAGAATGATCTTTCGGTCACTGTCAAGAAGAACGATATTGCCTCTTGAGAACAATTCACATACAAGTATTGTCTCAATACCACCACGGATCACACCGATCTCAATGATCCTGTCAAAGTCATACTGATCAACAGAAGTTATTCTGCCACCCGTTATATGCTTCCTCAACAGCATAGGGAATGCATGGGGTAACTTTGGGCTTGGACGCAAATACTTGCTCATGTGTGCTCTCTTGCCGGCCTGTATCACCAGATTGTCACGTCCTTTTCCGAATATGAAAAGATTTATCCTGATCTCACCCGGAACTGGCTGGTACACCTTAGCGATCTTTGCATCGATCAGAGAGCCTTCAACATCGACGTTACCAAGTTCGGATACAAGAGCAGCAACATCTGCACTCGTCATCTCCTGCTTCATAGATGCTTATAGAGTTCGACCTGACTTAAGGTTTATCCATATTGGAAGTAACTGACAACAACAAATCGAAGTAATAAAGAAATAGGATTAACACATCAATTAGTTAGAGTCTTAAGCAGACAATATCAGCAGGAAACAAGAAATGAACTTTAAGACAAAGTATTTCCTCAAATCGAAATTCCAGGAGTATTACAAGACAGCGGAGATACATATCCCTTCCAGGCTGGAAGCTCGCGAATGGGGATTCATCTCTTTTGACGAGATGCCGGAAACCGTGATGAGAAGACACAAATCATTTGGATCACGCGGAGAGGTTGAGGAATATCTCGCAGGCATGGCACCTGCACACGCATACCATTCTGTTGCATACTATACTTATCCCAGTGCACCCACTATGAAAGAGAAACAATGGCAGGAAGCCGACCTCATCTTTGACCTTGATGCGGATCACATACCCGGTGCACCCAACTCATATTCAGAAATGCTTGATCATGTCAAAAAGGAGACATTAAAGCTATATGACCTGCTGATAAATGATTTCGGTTTTAATGAAGATGATATAAGGGCGGTATTTTCGGGTGGCAGAGGATACCATTTCCACATAAGTGACCCGCGTGTTCGCTCCCTTGGAAGCGCAGAAAGAAGGGAGATCGTGGATTATATCAGTGGAAGGGGGCTAAATGTTGAGAAGATCTTCTACAAGAAAGCGGTCAGTGGTGATGCAGGTAGTGAGAATGCCAGAATGAACATGCTTTCCCCCGAGACTGAAGGAGGCTGGGGAGGAAGGATCAACAGATACCTTGTATCCTACCTCACCGATCTTGCAAGTAAGGAAGATGCAGAAGAGCTCTTCATCGGTTTCAAGGGCATCGGCAAAAAGACCGCACAAAAGATGATAGATATATTAAGGGATGAAACGCAGGTCGAGTTGCTACGCAAAGGAAACATGGAGGCTCTTTCAAAGGTCAATAAGGATATTATACAGACCCTCGCGTTGCAGGCAGTGAATGACATGTCAGCAAGCGTGGATGAACCTGTGACCGGGGACATAAAGAGACTTATACGCCTGGGAGGTTCACTTCATGGAAAATCAGGAATGCGTGTTACGACACTGTCCATTTCAGAACTTGAGAAGTTTGAACCATTGACCGATGCTGTCGTGTTCTCAGACAAGCCGGTAAAATTAAAAGTGATAAGACCTTTTGCAGTACAAATGAAAGGTAATGACCTCTACGTAGAGGAAGGTACACAGGAATTACCTGAATACGCAGCCGTGTATCTTATGTGCAGAGGTGCAGCAGAATATGGATCGTAATGAGCTCAAAAGCATACTCCGGGAAGAGAACAGTTCGGCTTTAAGGTCGTTGCCGAATGGGTTCTACCGTCTTGTGGATGATTATATCCATGAGCTTGAAGAAGAGATCCGAAAGATCAACAATCCACGCTCTGCTGAATCGAAGATACTCGAGGATGAGCTCCAGAGTGCCATCAATGATGTGGAAACCATATTCATTCGACGAGTACGAAAGGTCACTTCAAGAGCAACATCCAATGCATTCTCAAGCAGCTCACCAAGACAGGACCTTGACAAACTTCTGCCTGCAGAACAGGCGGTATATGAAGCAACGCTTTCGGCAATACAGGTAGCAAGGAACGGTTTGCTCGAACCGATACTTGATCCGTCCTCATCAATAACCCCTGCAAAGGCTCAGGAAGATACAGAACCGGAAGTATCCTCACAAAAAGTCACAGGTGAACCAACTGCCACAGGATCGGTACAAGGAGCATCAGCATCGGCAATTGATACCAATGATGGGGTTAGGGACAAGGTAGAAATAGCCAAAAGGAATATAAATGAAGAATACTTTGTTGTCCGAATATTGAAAGACCTACCGACATTCAATGCCGTAGATAAGCGAAATTATACTACCCATGCAGAAGATGTCGTTGTTTTACCCGCAATGAACGCAAATGTTCTGGTAAAACGAGGTGCTGCTCATCTTATCACAAAATAAAACATTCAACTTGATAAAAGGTGTAAATAATGAAAATTCCAAAGAGGTTCAGAACATATTGCCCATCCTGCAAAAAACATACTGAACACATTGCAGAGAGAGTAAAGAAAGGCAAGGCATCAGCTATGACACATATTGCCAGACAGAAGAAGAGGCAATCAGGCATCGGAAACAGTGGTAAATTCTCAAAGGTTCCTGGAGGAGACAAACCAACCAAGAGAGTACAGCTCAAATACCGCTGCGCCGAGTGCAACAAGTCACACCAGAGGCCATGCTTCAGAGCAAAGAAATTCGAGTTTAAGGAATGATAATAATGACACAACCAAAAAGCAGATTCTTACGCGTAAAATGCAACGACTGCTCCAACGAGCAGGTTATCTTCGGTAGTGCAAGCCGCAAGGTCACATGCCTCGTATGCGGAAGAACACTCGCAGAATCCACCGGCGGAAAGTCAACAATTACAACACATATCCTGGAAGTCCTTGAGTAAAGTGGTGTAGAATGGATAATAATAGCTGGCCTGAAAGCGGCGACTTTGTAGTTTGTACTGTAAAGAACGTAGTCGACTTTGGGGCCTATACCACCCTTGAGGAATACGGGGGTAAGGAAGGATTTATCCATATCTCCGAGATCAAGGCCGGATGGGTCAAGTATGTCCGTGATTACGTAAGGGAAGGTCAGAAGATCGTCTGCAAAGTGCTGGACGTAGACCCGAACCGACGTCACATTGACCTCTCCTTAAAGGATGTCAACGAACACCAGAAACGTGCGAAGATCCAGGACTGGAAGAACGAACAGAAAGCTGAAAAATGGCTCCAGTTCGTAGCTGAGGACACCAAGACAAGCACAGAAAAGATGGACGAGATAAAGTCCATTTTCATGGAAGAGTTCGGAAGCTGCTACACTGGCTTTGAAGAAGCTGCCATCAACGGAAAGGAAGCATTCGAAGGCATGGCCATCACCAAGAAACTGGCCGCAAAAATAGCAGACATCGCTCAGGAAAATATTAAACTTCCATTCGTAGACATCGCAGGATACGTGGACCTTACCTCCAATAGCCCTGACGGGATCGATATTATCAAGAAATCCCTCAAAGCAGCTACCAAGATCAAGAAAGATGATGATGTCAGGATAGACGTCACATACACAGGCGCACCGAGATACCGGATAAAGATAATCGCACCTGACTACAAGACCGCAGAAGCTGTTTTGAAGAAAGCTGCTGAGAAAGCCATTGACTATATCGAAAAGAAGGAAGGAAAAGGAATTTTCCACCGACATATCGAATCAACAAAGGCGTGATGTTCCATTGGGAAACAAGATCCGAAAATGTGTTCAATGCAATGTTTACACATTGAAAGAGAACTGTCCGGAGTGTGGAGAACCATCCAGGAATCCACTTCCGGCACGATTTTCCCCGCTTGATCCCTATGGCAAATACCGCCGAATCTCTAAAAGGAGGGAGACGGAACATGCGTGAAACAACTGTGATCCGCCTTAAGGACGATATCCAGCTAAACGACCCCATACTACTTGTTGGCCTTCCGGGAGTCGGGCATGTTGGAAAGCTTGTTGTCGATCACCTGATCGAAAAGCTTGAAGCAGAAAAAGTATTTGAGATATATTCCCCTCATTTTCCACCACAGGTAATGGTAAGCGAGGAAAGTACCGTCAAACTTGTCAATAACGAAGTTTACATCTGCAAGACTGACGAAAGAGACCTCGTACTTCTGGGTGGAGACCATCAGAGTACAACTACAGATGGTCATTATGAACTTGGAGGCATCTATATCGAACTTGCTGCCGAACTGGGAGTATCAAAGATATTCACTCTTGGAGGATACCCAACCGGCAAGCTGGAGCACACCGACGAAGTAATGGGTGCTGCCAACGATGCAGAGCTTATCGAGGAACTGAAGGAATTTGGTGTTACTTTCAAGCCTAACGAACCCGGAGGAGGTATCGTAGGTGCATCAGGTCTTTTGCTCGGACTTAGTAAGTTCAAGGACATTAAAGCTGCATGTTTGATGGGATTGACCTCAGGATACCTGGTTGACCCGAAAAGTGCACAATCACTCTTGGCTATCTTAAGCAAGCTCCTGAACATCGAGGTCGAAGTAGATGAACTCGAAGAGCGTGCAAAGGACATGGAGAAGATCGTTGCTAACCTCATGGAAGCAAAGCAGCAGCAACAGGGCGTATTGAGAGATACGGCCGTTGAAGAAGACCTGAGATACATCGGTTAAGGTGGGAACATGCAGATCAATGCTGATCTCCACCTCCATTCTAAATATTCCATGGCGTGCTCCAATAAGATGGAGCTGCCGACAATTGCTGTAGAGGCGAAGAAAAAAGGCATCGACCTTGTGGCTACAGGCGACTGTATCCACCCGAAATGGCTCGATGAAATTAAAAATGCCGCTACGGATGATGAGACAATTCTCATCAATGAAACTTATTTTATTCCTACCACAGAGATCGAGGATAAGAACCGCGTCCACCATCTCCTGATCCTGCCATCCATCTCAAAGGCCGAAGAGCTGGCAGAGACCATGTCAAGATATGCCGACCTGGCAGTTGATGGCAGACCCACGGTAAAACTCGACGGCAGTGAGATAGCACAGATAGCAAAGGACATCGGTGCACTGATCGGACCCTGCCATGCATTCACCCCCTGGACAGCCCTGTATGCATACCATGACTCACTCAAAAGCTGCTACGGTGATCTGACAGACTATATCTCATTCGTAGAGCTGGGACTAAGTGCTGATACTGATTACGCAGACCGCATCAGCGAACTTCACAGGCTCACCTTCCTGACAAACTCCGATGCACACTCCCCCTGGTCCAACAAGCTCGCACGCGAGTTCACCCGATTTGAAGTTCCATCCATTGATTTCGAAGGACTGGAAAAGGCCATCCTGCGCAAGGAAGGCTACAAGGCCACCCTGAACGTAGGGTTCTTCCCGGAAGAGGGAAAGTACAACGAGTCCGCATGCATCAAGTGCTTCACCCACTACACCCTCGAGGAATGCATACAGCAGAACTGGCGGTGCCCTCAATGCAGGGGACTGGTCAAGAAAGGCGTGCAGGACAGGGTGAACGAGCTTGCGGACCTGCCAACCCCGGTACACCCCGACCATCGCCCGGATTACCTCCATCTCGCACCTCTTGCAGAGATCATCATGATGGCACTGGGACATGCCAGCATTACCACCAAAGGCGTAAGAACAGCATGGGACCTACTAGTAGAAAAGTTCGGCAACGAAGTTGCAGTGCTACTGGATGCAAATCCAGACCAGCTTGACATCGTAGATCAACGAATCGTCGATGCCATACTGGCATTCCGAAATGGCGAGGTCATCATCCACCCCGGAGGCGGTGGCCAGTACGGACGGATAGGACTCCCGGACTCAGAGAGCAAGCTAAAGGAAGCTCCAAAGAACAGCAAAAGCCAGAGTTCCCTTTTCGACTTCTAATACACTTTTTCGACACCTATATAACCCATAAACGCCTTCAAAAACAACAATGCCGGGGTGGCAGAGCGGACTAATCCAACGGTGAATTAACAGCCGCGGAGTCTATACGCGGCAGGCTCGAGACCTGTTTCTCCTAACGGAGTGCTTGGGTTCAAATCCCAACCCCGGCGTGCTACTTTTTGGATTCACGCGAGTTATGCATATATTTTTATCACAGCTTCTATGATGTTGTATTATTAATTGTATCAATCAAACTTGTTCCACGATTATATCAATCTGGGGTTTATTGCACTCATATCGTTGATAGTAAAACTGTTATAAAAAAGCAGAAATAATCCAAACTCACGAGTAATGAACACCACCCTCGGATTCTAAAAAAAGAAAAACAGTTTTTAAGATTATGATCTAGGTTGAATTAACCGATCAAAATAAGGTCACTCAACCTTTGTGTACTCAGTCCTATAACATTGTGGGCATGGTGGCAGTTTAGCGTCATCACTTTCCAATACCACTTCCTTTGAACAGGAAGTACATCTGTATGTGCCTTTTCCTGGTTTCTCTCCAGCATTATATATCATATATCCACTCCTAAGGATGCCGATTTAATAAATACGTTAATGTATTTGTATCAGTCCTTATTAATTAATTTGTAACACGCTTATATATATATGTCTAAGTGTTGTGTAAATTCACAAGTCCTTTCTTACCATGAAAATTCAATCAAGCTTTCCATAATGGTTTTTCCATCTGTCAGCCATTTTGATGAACTCCCCGTAGCCCTCTTTCCGGATGAACTCGATAGATTGCCTGCATTTCCCGCGGGAATAGCCCTTCGCATACCATTCCTGAACAATATCACATGATTCCCATTCCGGACAATCGGCACAAGTTTCGTACTTCTTATCCCTGAAACAGCACAGCTTCATCTTGCACTTTGCCCTGTTGATGTCGCGTTCCCCATCCTCATAGCCCAGCTTGCATCCGCGACAGTTCTTGTTCTTGAACTCACGACAGGTCTTGCAATAAGCCCCACAGCAACCGATCTCAATTGTAGACATTGGTATCCCTGTAATAATCTTTGATCATATGCTGCAAATAGCTTTTGGAAGAGAAAGTTGCTGTGATGCAGACATCACTTAAGAAATGTATGATTGTCAAATGAAAACTCGAATGTTCCTTGAAGAAAAAAGAAGAAGAAGAAGCAATCTGAAAAAAATGAGGTCCTAGCTTGAACCTCACTCGATCACATTGTCAACAGTGAACTCGAAGGTATCCGTCACACCATTCACATCCACCGTATAAACACCTGCTTCAAGACCATACACATCCAGAGGGATGTTCACTTCAAATGGTACAAGTGCCTGGGTACACATGGCATCTGCCGGCCTTTTGGTCTTCAGGGCTACATTGAAGGTGTTACCATCCATTGTGACATCGATGTTCTCCCCATCGATAATAGTGCATCCATCAGGAAGGTATCCTGTAGCAACAACGCTGACCTGCAGTGGGAACGATTCCATCATCAATATCTCGATCTCATCGACCACAGCATCACCAACTATGTATTCAGTGTCATCTTCATCCACGATCGTATCATCTCCATCAGCATCATCCTCGCCGTCATGTTCACCTGAAGCGAGTACAGTTACGGTCATGCTGAAGGTATCTTCCTCACCGGTTGTGTTTTCCCAGGGTCTCTTGTAGATCGCAGAGATCTCGTAGGTTCCTTCGGTTTCTGCCTGAAGCTTCCATTCATGGATGCCACCTGCTCCCACCAGATCTTCATCCTCCGGAGCAATTACAAAATCGTCTTCCACCAGTGTCAGGCCTTCAGGGACCGTGAGCTCCCAGGAATAACCTGTTGTCGGGTTCTCTTTAAGCTTCAGCACAATGAGATCATTTTGTTCCATTGTAACCTCACTTGCATTTGCATCCTCATTGAACACAGTTCCTGATTCAACGATCTCCACATCATCGGTAAGATCCGTTTCCCCATTTTCGGTGCAGCCCATGGAAAAGGCAGTTACGGTCACCACTACGATCGTTATCAGAACCAGAATGCCCATACCTGTATATTTTGACATGATAATTTATCTCCCGTATCTATACAAATGAATGACTCGTAGCTATATAGCCATTACTTAAGCTACGAATCGATCTGAAGTCATCCAATAACGATTATACAACACCGGATACACAAACCCTCATTTGTGCAGACGCTTCTGGACAGCTTCACTGGTAAGCTCTTTTAGTGCATCAGTCCCTATCCATCTGGCACTGGCAAGATTCGAGCCTGTAAGCCTTTGTGATACTTCGATGGCTTTTTTGTTCAACTCGAGGTTGCGTTTGCCGATCTGCCTCAAAGCCCAGTTGACAGCTTTTTTCACAAAATTGCGTGCATCGATGGATTCCTTTTCGATCAGCGGGAAAAAGTCCTCGAAAACCGGACCCTCCGCCTTCTTGTCAGCCACAGCCATCCTTGCCATGAGGACAAAGCCCGAGCGTTTTACAAACTCCTCTTTACGGGAGCTCCACTCGATAGCTTTCCTGTAAGAATGAGGGGTTTTCTGGAAGAGGTTCATACAGCACTGGTCGCATATTTCCCAGTAATCAAAGTCCCTGACCCACGCTTCCATCTGTTTTTCACTGACCTGCTTTGGATCATCCACCATGGAAGCAAGTATCATCGTCTCCCTATAGCCCTTATCCCACAACATGAGAGCCAATTCATGATCCTTACCGGTCTCTTTTGCAACCTTTCTCAGCTCCGGAATCGACACGCCGTAGCACTTCTCAGGAGTTATCCAGAAATGTGACATGCCTTCTATCATCTCAGGATCACTCAGTTCTTCCAGTTTAGTTATGATCTCATCAAAGATTTCTTCTGTTGTACCCACAAGAACAGTCCCCATGTTTTTAATTTGTTATATATTACATTGCATGTATGCTTTTTAAATATTAGTAAAGGATACTTTTTTATTAAGTAAGAAGGGGAAAACAAAATGGAAGGCGGAATAAGTAAACTGGTAATCTTTGTTCTGATAATACTGTTCACGACAACAGCTCTTGCATCAGCAAACACCGGGAATGATGCTGATACAATGATCGAGATCGAAGAGATATACAGCAGCATTGATTCCTGCGATATCGCACTTTCATCTTCTTCAACATTAGAAGACCTCATCCTTGAAGTACAGCTTGTACGTGAAGACAGGATCATCGACAGTGCCACTATCCCTATTGACAGTATCAGCGTTAATTCCAGGATCATAAAAGTTATCCAGTGGGAAACAAAGACCACCGAAGACGGTGCATATGAAGTACGTGTACAGGTGCTTAACGATGAAAAAGAGATCATCTTCACGGAATATGAGTTCGTCCACGGCAGGCAGGTCATCCCGGAGGTCGTAATAGAAGGCACCATTTCCAATTCCGAAGGTGTGACCGCGGTCATAAGACCTGTTGACGCAACCCTTGTGGATATCGAATATATGCTAGTGGACGGTTTTGATGTCATCTACCTTGCAAAGGATGAGAAAGTATCAGTTCATACAACTCCCCTCACAGTCCATAAGAGATGGAACACACTTCTTCTGAACAATAAGGAATACACAGGACTTGTAAAGGTCAGGCCATCAAACGAAAAAAACGCGATCGTGGTAACAGACACCTTCACTTCAATGGACAATGCGAAGATCACCGATGTGTATAAAGATGAGATCGGTGCAAGTGCTACCATTGCAGGAAATTCCCAGGTTCCATTTGATGGGTATGTACAATTCACAGTTTATGATGAGAACGGGGAGAATGTAGTCGAATCTGCGATCATGAGATCACCCGTCCTGCTCACAGATGATGACGAAACAGTAGAAGCCATCTGGGACAAAAGGCTCCGGGAAGGCAAGTACAAACTTGTGATCGAGATCATAGGCAATGATGGGGACGGACTTGACATCCAGGAAACCATTATCGATGTGGGAGAAACTGTAACAATATCAAACAATGTCCCTGAAGAAGCAGAAGAGGACAAAAGCATACCAGCATTCCTGCTCACACAGGCTGCATTCGTTCTTGCCGTGGCATTTGTGCTCCGCAGAAGAGATACATGATAAAGGGTAATTAAAATGCCATACGAACTGTTCATTGCCCTCAGACATCTAAAAAGCAGGCGACGTCAGTCGCTTATATCCATAAGTGCTATTGGGATCGCGGTAACTATACTTGTGATCTCGAACGCTTTTATGGCAGGATTCACAGAAGAGATCTATGATGTGACCGTCGAGAACCTTCCACATGTGGTCGTTACTCCTGATGAGGAAGAAGAATACATCCATTTCTACAATAGCATCATTCCAAACATCGAAAGTATTGAGGGGGTGGTGGGAACCTCGCCTGCCCTGGAAGGGGAAGCTACGCTTCGATACAAGGAACAGACACTCAACGTCTTTATGAGAGGGATAGAACCCGAAAAGGAAGATTCTGTATCCCACATCTCAGAGGATATAGTAGAAGGGGATATCTACAAGCTTATCCACTCCAAGAATACAATTGTGATCGGGGACAGCCTTGCAGAGGATCTTGATGTGAAGATCGGCGATAAGCTATCCGTAAACTTCCCCACAGCAAACCCGGCATCTTATGAAATAGTAGGGATCTTTGACACAGGAACACCTGCAGATGATATTCTTACATACACTTCCCTGAAGACAGCACAGGAATTCTATGATACCGGTGATGCCATCAATGTCATCAACATCCGTCTGGCAGACTATAACGAAGACAAGAATATCGCAAAAGAGATCGAAGGTCTCGGCTATGAAGCATCCGGCTGGACAGCAACAAATCCGGAGATCCTGCAGACGATCACAATTGAAACAACATCCAACAACATAATACTCGCACTCATACTCCTGATAGCATCGTTCGGGGTGGTCAGTACACTAAACATGGTAGTAATGGAAAAGGTCAAAGAGATAGGAGTTCTAATGGCCATGGGAGCACCTGCTTCCACAATACGCAGGATCTTTATTCTGGAGAGTGGCATCCTTGGATTGATCGGTGCGGTTATCGGTTCCATACTTGGAGCTGCCATTGCCCTGATGATAGGAAGTTATCCCGTTCCTGCTGAGTTTTATGGCATTGAGAAGATACCAGTGATCATCCGTATATCAGATATACTTATAACTGTTGTCGCCGTATTTGTACTCAATCTCATTGCAGGTGTTTACCCTGCCCAGCGCGCAGCCAGGCTGGATCCCTTAGAGGCAATTTCAACACATTGAGAATAAATAAATTATCAGGTGTGTTCGCGCCGTTACTTTTTTAAAAAACCCATGGAGTTTGCAAGGAAATTCCGTTCAAGATACTTGCATGCCGTAAACTGTATATACAATTACAAAATACTAGTCTTTGTGTAATGAGCGGGACCCTAATTTCTTTTCAAGTACCCCCACTCCCCAACCCGCTCATGCCACTATTCATCGGTTTTTTATGAAATGAACTGTTTTTTTGAAAATGTTAAAACCGATACTGCAATACATTATTATATCACAAAAATTATATAAATATTATATAGTATTGAAAATACCGATGATGTTCTCTGCAAGATCCTTGCTTATATCCGCAGACCTCATCAAAGTATCCGTAAAGAAGACATTGATCCCCATATCCTTTACAATATCGCCTGCTGCTGCATCCCGGACATCGAGGACCATAGTATCAAGGATATCATTGTAGCACTCTGCAACACCTGCTGAAGACACATCGAGCCCGCATGCAGCCATTAGCTTTCCTGCCGGGCCACTTATGGGTTCTCGTCCTATGATAGGACTTACTGCAACTACTTTTTTTTCTTTGAGGATATCGCGCATACCCGGCAGGCCAATGATCGGACCTATACTTGTGATCGGATTGCTGGGACCTATCAGGACCTCATCCTCCTTCTCCAGAGCTTCAATCACCCCCGGAGATATGGATGCATCCTCGATCATATCCTGTGAAACCTCTAACACCTCAGGCTCACCATGTTGCTTTACCCAGAACTCCTGAAAATGGATCCTGCCGGAGGGTGTTGTTATCATTGTAGATACAGGATCATCCGACATTGGTAATACACGGGACCTAATGCCAAATGAAGATGTCATTTCCTGTATAGCTTCTGTAAGGGAAAGGTCCTGCCTTAACAGTTCAGACCGCATTATGTGAGTAGCCCTGTCAAGATCGCCTATCATCATCCCTTCATCATGACCGGCAAGCTTCATTGCCTCATGTGTACTGAAAGTATCATCCCTGACACCCCACCATTTATCCTTATCGATCCTGCCAGAGAGCAAATAAAGCACAGTATCAATATCAGGCGTGATAAGATTTCCTGATACCCACAGGTCTTCAGCTGTGTTCACGACCACAGTGATATCCTCTTCAGGAAGGACTTGTCTTAAACCATCGATCAATTTGGGAGTTCCTGTTCCACCGGACAATACGATCATAAAACAACCTCTGTTTCCATCAAATAACGGAACATCATTATACCATGAAGACTATTTAAATCATATGAAAGTCATTCGGGATCCGGTACACGGGTACATAGAACTGGACCAGCTTGTATTGTCATTGATAGATACACCCCAAATGCAGCGTTTAAGGAGAATTCAGCAGTTGGGACTGTCCAATCTTGTATATCCCGGAGCAAACCATACTCGTTTTGAACATTCCCTTGGAGTAATGCACCTTGCAACTACACTTACATCCCAGCTAAACTCGATCGAGAAAGATGAAAAGGATGAGATCCGTGCAGCTGCACTTCTTCATGACGTCGGTCACGGGCCACTGTCACATGTCACAGAAAGTCTCATAAAGCAGTATACACGCCAGAGACATGAAGATGTGAAACCTATCCTCAAAAAAGGTGAGATCGCAGAGATACTGGACGAACATGGACTCGATCCTGTGACCATTGCAGACCACATAAAAGGTGAAACATCACTGGGAAAGATCGTGAACAGCGAGATCGATGTTGATCGCATGGACTATCTGGTGAGGGATGCTCATTACACAGGTGTTGCTTTCGGGCTTGTTGACCATGCACGCCTGATCCATGAAATGCAGTTCTACGAAGACAATCTGGTTGTCGGACTGGGAGGTCTGAAAGCTGCAGAATCGCTCCTCGTCTCACGTTTCCTTATGCACCCATCGGTCTATTACCACCACGTATCCAGAATAGCCGAAACGATGTTCACGAGGGCTGTGCAGGACCTTATCAACAAGAAGACACTCGACCCGTTCAAACTGCGCCAGATGGAGGATGCCAGATTGTTCGAGATGATAAGGGCTGACGATGGATACGCAGGTGAACTTGGAAAACGACTTGATGAAAGAAGGCTTTACAAACGTGCTCTTCATGTTGGCATTGATGCTGTTGGTGAGAACGTCCTGCGTTACAGGGGAAAGGTCGACAGGGTGGAAAATGAGATCGCTGAGATGGTTGGTATCGACAGCAGCGAGATCCTGATCGATATCCCAAAGCGGCCGGAGATAGCAGAGATGAAAGCACTGATCAAGGTCGACGGGAAGATGCTGAGACTTGATGAAGCCTCCAATATTGTGGCTACGATAGAGAATGCCCATCAGGATAACTGGAGAATGGGCGTATACACCATTAAGGAACACAGGGATACTGTCAGGAAAGCTGCACAGGAATTCTTTGATACAAAGAAGGGAACAAAGCAGTTCAGACTTACAGACCTATGAGGTGGTACTTTGCAGGAAATGAGGATACAAACAAGCAGAGGAGAACTTTTACTTGAACATCGGATCATCGGCAAAGACATGATGATAGCCCTTACAGGTGGTAAAGGTCACATTGGAGCAGTGGCTGTGGGTTACTATGACAGAATTCCAGGACATGCATCCTCATCGGTGATCACACTTCCATCCCACAGGGATGATGCTATCGCTCTTGATGCTGCAAGGCGTATAAGTTCGGTCACACATACCACAACAGTCGTTACCGTCGGAATAAATTTTGAGAATATCACCGTTGAAGAGATCGAAGAAGTGCTGTCCGCTTCGAACGAACTGATCAATGAGTTCATGGAATCACTGAAGGAGAATTAAGAATGGCGATGGAGATAGTTATCGGGATAAGTGGCGCATCCGGTGCACAGTATGGTGTCCGCCTGCTTGAGCTTCTGGCAGATATGGACATAGATACACATCTGATACTCACAAAGGCTGCAGAGAAGATCATCGAAGTCGAGACCGACCTGACAATCGAAGGCATAAAAGAATTGGCAACATCAGTACATGATGAAAATGACTTCACCGCACCCATAGCAAGTGGATCTCACCCTTTTGCAGGCATGATCATAGCACCCTGCAGCATGAAAACACTTGCATCGGTGGCAAACGGAACCTCAGATAACCTCATTGCACGCACAGCCGATGTGTGCCTTAAGGACAGGAGAAAGCTCATCCTAATGACCAGGGAGACCCCACTCAGTGGTATCCACATAGAGAATATGCTAAAAGCACATAATGCCGGAGCAATCCTGCTACCCGCATGTCCTGCATATTACAACCGACCGGAATCCATCGATGACCTCATCAATTTCATGGCAGGACGAGCACTCGACCTTATAGGTGTCGACAATGATGCCTACAAACGCTGGAAGTGATTTTAGATCTCTCCGGCACAGGCAATGTATATTGATAGAACATGAAACCTTTGTCAATAACAAAATGAACAATATTCGTACAATGATCATTGAAATTAAGCAATAAATTGCCAAAGATGCAAAACCTGATAGTTAAGTATATCTACTATGACTTCTATTTAGGGGAACGTGCTTCCAAAGGCACTGCATGCGAGGTCTTTTGCATGCAATGAACATGATGGGATAGTAGGGTAGCCTGGTCGATCCTCGAGCGTTTGGGACGCTTGGACTGCGGTTCAAATCCGCGCTATCCCACCAAATTTCAAACTTTTTTAATTAACATTTATCACTGACATTTACAACATGCTATCGAGATGTCATTTTTGGCGTATTTGGATTAGTTTTATTTATTATGCAGTAGTCAGAAATTCTCATGGTTATGGCAAAAATAAAGTTATTTGCAAATCTCAGGGAGTCAGCAGGAGAATCTGAACTGGAGATGCAAGGAGATAACGTACAGGAGATCCTTGATGGCCTTCTCAAAAGATACCCTCAGCTCCAGGAACTGATATTCAATGATGCCGAAGGGAACAGGGAACTTCGAAGCTACATTAACATACTCATAAATGGAAACAACATCCTGCATCTTGAAGGGCTGGATACCATTGTCAATGATGACGATGAGATCGCAATATTCCCACCGGTATCGGGTGGCTGATCATCTTAAGAAGCTTACTACATTGAACTTCAATTCCAAAAATGACACTCCCGGAACGAACACAGGACCTGGCAAGTATAGCATTCGGAGGATTTTTAGGTGCTGTTTCCAGATATGCAGTTTCATCCAGCACGCTCTCACCTAATGGAACACTGGCCGTGAATGTGGTTGGAAGCCTTCTTCTGGGAATGATGATGTATGATTATGATTACCTTGGTCACATAAGCCAGAGGACACGGCTTACATTTGGCACAGGCTTCATGGGAGCTTTTACGACCTTTTCTACTTTCGCCGTTGAAACCTACACGCTTGGAGGGACCTCTGCGATCTTTAATATAGGAAGTAATCTCGCACTGACCCTATTAGCAGTGTTCCTCGGAAGAGGCATTATCGTCTACCTGTTCAGGAGGAAAGGAGATGCCCACAGGAATTGAAGCAGTGCTGCTGGTGGGACTTGGTGGCTCCATAGGATCCTGCCTAAGGTATCTTGTATCAGGGGTCGTACCGCTTTTGAAAGGACTTCCCACGGGAACCCTTCTTGTGAATGTCATCGGGAGCACCATACTATCCACATTGACATTTCTCTCAGTACCATACGCCAGCTTTCACCTTATCAACATAGGGATCCTCGGCTCCTTCACAACGTTCTCAACCTTTGCATACGAAAGCTTCAAGCTGCTGGAAGAGGGTCGCACAGCACTATTTGTGTCTAATATTACACTCAATCTTTTGCTTTGTCTTTCAGGGGTTTACATCGGACAGCAGATAGCAAGTTTAATCTAATTTGAAAAATAGAGATTAACATATGACATCAGCTATTCTCAGAATATACCTTAGTGAGAACGATTGCTGCGATGGAAAACCTGCACATGAGATGATACTTGAATTTATGAGAGATTCAAATATCTCCGGTGCAACCGTTCTTCATGGTATCGAAGGATACGGAGTTCATAGCAAGATACATACAACAAGCATCCTGAGACTTAGCACAGACCTGCCGATCATTGTGGAAGCAGTCGATTCCGAAGAAAAGATAAGAAAGATCCTCCCTGAACTTTGCAGGATGATCCCAAAAGAACTTATCACCTTGCAAAAAGTAGAGATCATTTCAGGGGAGAATATCTGAAGGAATTCTGAACATTAGCGGTAAAGTACTACTGAGTGCCCCCTTACATCAATGATCGTTGCCCTTGTGGCATATGCAAGCTTTTCAGCAATGCCGTCAATTCCATCCTCTTCCTCGTAAGAAGCACTCTTTAAGACCTTAACTTTGACAAGATGCCGATCTTTAATTAGTTTCTTCAGTTCGATTATCAGTTGGTCGGAAACCCCGCCTTTGCCTACATTTAACATAGGCTTTAAGTGGGTTGCTTCAGACTTTAGTTTGTACAGCTTTTCTTTATCCATAGGAACCTACACAAAATTTATGCCAATTATACCTTGCGGCAGTATTTGCATATAGTAATGCAAAATAGCTGACTTTAATTAAAGAAAAGGTTTATTCAGGCTTCTCAATACTTACATTACTGCCATCGATCTCAAAATCATACCAGGGAGTGGGTTTTGGAGTAATACCCAATATCCTGATAGAATAACCGGAATCGTTTTCCTTTATTTCTATCATCCCATCAAAAAGCTGTTTCAGGGTAGCTACTGTCTGTGCATCATGCATTTCGCCTTCCACAATGAAGATACCAAAGGAATTTGATGCTTTAATACGACCTGTGAAAACATGTAAGAACCTGAATAATGTCTGAAGATTGGAATACATCAGGATAGTAGAAAGGGAATTGATACAAAATCTCAACCCAGGGGCTTCTTTCTTAACAAGGAACTCCTCGAAATACTGACCGATCCTTACCCCGATCCCTGTGAGATCCACAGGACTGGCTGCCCTTTTTATGTGCTCTTTGTCCGATGCAGGGATACCAAGTGTTTTCGTTACGCAATCAACAACACCGAGATTTGCAGTGTCAATATCCAGGCCGCTATCAGAGAACCATTCCAGTACACGTTCCCCGGTCTCACGTGTAGAGACAATAATAGAAGAATCGCCCTCTTTAAGCCCGTTATATATTATAGTATTAACGAGATCATCTTTTCCGCTCATAGGAGGACCGATAAGCATCAGGTTGGTACCCTCTTTAACACCACCGATCAGATCGTCAAGTTCCTTGATACCAAACAAATATTCAGTCATGTAAACCTTCCCAGGGCAGATTGATCCCTTTCAACGCATGAAATTACAGGTATTTTATTTGAACTGCACATAGCCAACAAATGACTGCAACCATATCTGCATCAAACTATAACAATTAAGCTATATGAATTATGAATACATCATAATGATATTAATAATATATCTTTTGCATGGACTGTACAAATATATTGAACATATGTCCTCATGCACTATTAATGTTCACCTTATGTGTTTTACAACATGACCTGCTTCCGGAAGGATGATCTCTGAGAGAGCAAGTTCCACTGCACCTGGCGATCCGGGAAGACAGAAGATCGCTTTGTCCCCCATAATTCCAGCAGATGCACGGGTCAGTATCACTGCAGAACCGATCTGATCAATGCTCTTGTATCTGAAAAGTTCTCCGAATCCGGGCATCTGCTTCTCGAACATTGGCACCAGGGACTCGATAGTAACATCTGTAGGAGTAAGACCAGTGCCACCGGTAGTAACAATAATATCTGTTTCTTTTTGCAGGGCATCCAGAACAGCCTTCTTTATATCAGTGGTTTCATCAGAAACAAGCTCATACCCCAGTACATGATGACCAGCTTTTTTCACAAGTTCCACCATCAATTCACCGGATATATCCTCAGCGTCTTCGGGAGATCGGGCTGATCCATATTTGGCAAACCTTGAAGTAGATATTGAGATCAAATAAAAACCAAGACTTTTTCGGGCATCTTTCTTGTGCTCATGAGTAACAGAGTTCATATGGCAAATTATAGGCATGCAATATATATTGATTTCCAGAAGATACATTTTTGAATATAAATACTAAAGATGCTTCCAAAACCCGGATATATAAGATGTAATTTAGTATAGCACAGGAAAAAAGGAAAATACATTTTCTATTGATAAGACTTATAAACCCCTAAGTAGTAGGGGGATGCACCATTGACACATTTACAACTTAAAGATTTTCAAGACGCGTTGCCAACATATATAGGACAGCGATTCGCTGACCATATCAAAAAAGCAGGAAACTCAATGCGTTCTTAAGATCTCACAGATCATATTAAGGAGGTTCAATCTCATGGTAAGAAAACCAGCAAGTATGTACAGAAACGTAAAATCACGCTCAAACACAAGACGAAAATATATGGGCGGTGTTCCAGGCAGTCACGTAATCCACTACGATGATGGAAACAAGACAGCTGAATTCCCGGTGAAGATCACACTGATCTCAGAAGAAAGATGCCAGATCAGGCACACAGCTCTCGAAGCTGCACGTATCACTGCAAACAGATCAATGACAACAGCAGCAGGTCGTGCCGGCTACCACATGAAGCTCAGAGTATATCCTCACGAAGTTCTCAGAGAGAACAAGCAGGCTACCGGAGCAGGAGCGGACCGTGTATCCAGTGGAATGAGAGCAGCATGGGGAAAGAACGTAGGTACTGCAGCAAGAGTTTCTGCAGGACAGAAAGTATTCACAATATCTGTTAACAAAGAGCACTTCCCAATGGCAAAAGATGCTCTCCGAAAAGCTGGCCAGAAACTGCCAACCCCTGTGAGGATCGTTGTCGATCAGGGTATGGAACTGGTACAGTAAACAGAACACTGATCAAAAAAGAGGGTATCAACATGGATGATTACGAAGCGCTATTGGAAAGGGCAATTGAAAACCTGCCAGATGTGGAAACTACGGATGTTCGTTTCGTAATTCCCGAACCCAGGATATTTGTGGAAGGTAAGACCACCGTCCTTGAGAACTTTGGGAACATTGCGGACGTACTGAACAGGGATCCGGACCACCTTATGAAATACCTCACAAGGGAAATGGGAACTGCCGGAAAGCTTGATGGAAGCCGTGCAATATTCCAGGGAAAGTTCCCAAGAGAGAATATCAAATCAAATATCGACGCCTACGTTGAAGAGTATGTCATATGCTCCGAATGTAATCGCCCGGATACCCAGCTTGTCAAATCCGACAGGATAATGATATTAAAGTGCTCAGCTTGTGGTGCACACCGTCCTGTTAAAAAGAGGAGGACCACAATTGCAACACCCCGCGATGCAGTCGAAGAGGGCGAGGAGTACGAGGTCAGGATCGATGCCGTTGGTTCAAAAGGAGACGGAATCGCTAAACTTGCCAAATTCACCATATTTGTCCCAGGCGCTGCAAAAGGCGATGTCGTAAAGATCAAGATCAAGAGGATCAGCGGGAACCTTGCATTTGCAGAACGCGCTTCTTAAGCAGCGTTCTTTGATCACAAACATCATTGATCTAACCCTTTCCAAAAATGTCTGCCCGGGACAAAACTGTCCAGGGGCAGATAACAAAGGAAACAGGATATAAAGAGGGTTTAGATGGACCGGAAACCAATTTCAAGACCAGAGTTCGATGAACTTATTGAAAGCGGGTTTCCAGACAATGATGTTATATTCTTTACAGAACGAAACTGGCAAACCCGGTTTCGGAGTTCATTTTTTAGATATAACAAATATCAACAATGCCTAACCGACGGTTTATACAAATGTAAAAGAGACTTCTTAAAGATCATCAGTATAATACATATCCAAAAGGCATTCCAATAAAATATGATGCAAAGGGTTGTAAGACCCGACATAAAGAGGAATTTGAAATGGCTAACACTGACAGAAAAACAGATTCGGACCAAAGTGAAAAAGATATTACAGTACTTTCGGTTCCAGGCCTTACAATTGACCTGAAGCATCAGAACGGTTTTTTACAACTGGAAGCAAAAGGACATTTACGCGGTGTTTGCTCCCCTTTCCTGAAAAAGTTCAATTCCACCCTTCAAGCTGAAAAACCAGCCCTTGTTGAAAAAGACAGGGTCATAGCATCCACATGGCTACCACCCATACCCGGAAAAGTATTCAAAAGGCTTCTTTTTGCAGAAACACAGATCGCACTTGGGAAATATATTCCTGAAACGGTGTCCTTTGAGATCACAAGGAACTGCAAGTGTAACTGCGACCACTGTTTGATCAGTGGTGGTGGTGGGGACCTCGATGTCGATACTGTGAAAAGGACCATCGATGATGCCCTGGACATGGGCGCTGTTGTCATCACATTTACCGAAGGAGATCCCCTTCTTCGAGAAGATATATTCGAACTTATTGATTACGTTGACAAGGACCGTGCCATTGTCAACATGTATACACCTGGCACAAATATGACACCGGAAGTTGCTGAGAGGCTAAAAGAGGTCGGACTTCACAACCTTCTGGTGAGCATATATTCCACTGTTCCTGAAGAACACGACGACGTACGAAAGCTGGAAGGCGCTTTTGAAAAAGCGACCAGTGCCATCAGATACGGACTCGATGCAGGGCTGCTAGTTACAATGTGCACCCACGTTTCCCCGAAGAACATGGAGAAACTGAAATCAATGTACCAGTTCGCAAAGGAGCTCGGAGTGCATGAGTTCTCATTGTGGGAATCCGTACCAAAGAAACCCGAAGACCCCGTGATCACAGATGAGGACCGGGAAGTCATAATGGAAATGTACCGCAGGATAAATGCCACCGAGGACGGACCCAGAATATTTGCAAATACGTACTTTGAAGGCGAGATGCTGGGATGCATGGCTGGCCAGCGCTGGTTGCATGTCTGCGTGGAAGGATCGGTCAAACCCTGTCCCTACATACCATTCAGTTTCGGGAACATCAAGACAGATGACCTCAGGACGATCTGGAGCAGGATACGCAAGGTCAGTGATTTTAAAGGAGAGAGGCACTCCTGCCTGATGCAGGAGAAAGATTACCTGAAGCTTGTATCGAAGATCCCCGAAGATGCAGAGGTCCCATACGACTTCGATCTTATCAGGTAACCGATATATACGTTCAGCTATTCAAGGATAATAACTAAATCTTAAGCGGAATTTGACAGAGGCAGCACATGAATATGAAACTTGACCCCTGGGGTTCAGTCAATATTGACGATTACTCAAAATTGTTCGATGAATTCGGCATCCTTCCATTCGAGGATATTTGCTCTGAACTCCCTGACCCACACAGGTACATGCGCAGGAAGATAATCTTCGGGCACAGGAGCTATGACCTGATAACAGATGCAATGAAGAACAAGGATCCTTTTGCGGTCATGAGCGGGTTCATGCCAACCGGAGGCGGCCATCTGGGACACAAGATGGTCATGGAAGAGATCATCTGGCACCAGAAAATGGGAGGTGGCGCGTTTGTGGGCATTGCAGACAGGGAAGCCTACTCCGTAAGGGGCGTTTCATGGGAAAAATGCCGTCAGATCGGAATTGAAGATTACATCGTAAGTCTTATAGCCCTTGGTTTTGAGCCAAACGGCCACATATACTTCCAGTCAGAATCCGATAACGTCAAGGAACTTACGTTCGAACTCGGCGCAAAGACCAACTTCTCCGAGCTAAGTGCCATCTATGGATTCAGTGGTGAGACAAGCGTGTCACACATGACAAGCACACTTTCACAGAGTGCGGATATACTCCAGCCACAGCTCTCAGAGTATGGTGGCCCAAAGCCTACGGTAATTCCAGTAGGTGCTGACCAGGACCCACACATGCGCCTGACACGTGGTATCGCACACAAGATGAACATGTTCAGGATCGAAGGACGTGAAGATAAGAACAAGGACAAATACTTCAGTGTTCGTAGCAAGGCTGCTCCTGAAGGTGCACTTGCAGATGTCGCGGAAAGACTGCCATGGGATACAAAGCTTTTCGAGGGACATGTCGATGTCTTCGGAGCTGATGACTATAACAAACTCCTGAATACTGTAAGGGAAGTTGAGATCGAATACGGAGGCTATGCTTTTGTGCCGCCTGCTTCTACTTACCACAGGTTCATGTCAGGACTGCAGGGAGGTAAAATGTCCAGCAGTGTCCCTGAGAGTATCATTTCACTAAAGGAAGATCCAAAGGAAGCTGCAAAGAAGGTCAAACGTGCCAAGACCGGCGGCAGAATGACACTTGAAGAACAGAAGAAGCTTGGAGGAGATCCAAATAACTGTTCTGCCTTTGAACTCCTTATGTTCCACCTCGTCGAAGACGATAAGGAACTGGAAGAGATCTACGATGAATGTGTTTGCGGAAAACGTATGTGTGGCACCTGCAAAGCCCTTGCTGCAGAACTGATGACCGAATTCCTGACAGAACATCAGGAAAAGCGTGAGCTGGCAAAGGACCGGCTGGACGATTACGGATTATAAACCCAAAAAGGACCCTGACCGACATGAGCAACTATAAACTTACTACGAATGAAAAAAATGTGCTGCTCGCACTGGATGAACTTGCATCCACCACCCCGGAAGATCTTGCAGAAAAAGCATCCATGAAAGTGGAAACTGCAATGCAATCCGCTTTTTTGCTCTCAGAGAACGGACTGGCAGAAGTAAATGATACAATTACTGAACTTTACGCACTGACAGAAGAAGGTCGTACCTATGCAAAGGAGGGACTTCCTGAGCGCCAGCTGATCAACGCGATCAGCGAACCGACAGCTATCGATGAGCTAAAAGAAAAGCTTTCACCAAAGATGGTGGGTATCGCAACAGGATGGCTTCGCAGGAAAGGCTGGGCTAACATCGAGAACGGCATGATAGTCCCATCCGGTGATGCAGGAGAAGCAGAAGCAGAAGACGAAAAAGTGCTTGCAAGATTTACAAAGGAAGCACATACTATTGAAGAGCTTGAAACCGATAACAAGATCATAAAGGACCTTATCAAACGCAAGCTTGTTTCAAAGACCGAAGAAAAGGACCGTAAAGTCTCTATCACAGATGCCGGAACCGAACTTGTGAAAGCAGGCATCACCATTGAAGAGGAGATCACACAGATCACATCCCAGCTATTGAAGAGCGGGGAATGGAAGAACAAGAACTTCAGGCCTTACAATATCCAGACACCTCCAAGACCGGTTTATGGTGCAAAAGTACATCCATACCAGCGCCTTATCGACCAGATGCGCCAGATCTTCCTTGAAATGGGATTCACCGAGATCAAAGGAGATGTCGTACAGAGCTCATTCTGGAACTTCGATGCACTGTTCCAGCCACAGGACCACCCTGCCAGAGAGATGCAGGACACGTTCCACCTGTCAAGCCGTTCAGAGCTTCCTGAAGACTACACTGACGGAATAAGGGACATGCACGAACATGGTGGCGACCTCCAGTCCACCGGATGGGGAGGTAAGTGGAGTGAGGATATTGCAAAACGCGATGTATTGAGAACCCACACCACTGCTGTTACTATCAAGTACCTTGCAGACAACCCGAACCCTCCGGTAAAGGCATTCTGTATTGACAGGGCATACCGCCGTGAGACCATCGATCCCACACACACACCCGAGTTCGAGCAGCTCGAAGGTGTGATCATGGACGAGAACATGTCATTTGCGAACCTGCTTGGCTGCCTTGAAGAGTTCTATCACAGGATGGGATTCGAGGATGTCAGGTTCAGGCCGGGATACTTCCCATACACAGAACCAAGTGTGGAACCTGAAGTATACATTGACGGACTTGGCTGGGTAGAACTCGGTGGAGCCGGAGTGTTCCGTAAGGAAGTCACCGAACCTCTCGGTATCAAACAGCCTGTTCTTGCATGGGGTCTTGGTGTCAGCCGTGTGGCAATGCTCAAACTCGGACTCAAGGACCTGCGTGAACTGTACCAGGCAGACATCGAATGGTTACGCAAGAGCCAGGTGTGCCAGCTAAAAGATTGAAGAAAAGAATCAACATGACATCGGCGGCCCTGTGCCGCTTAATCTTTTTTTGAACTATATCCGATATTAGACCCTGTTCTTTATCTTAAGCAATATCTTTGCAAAAAGTGAGCGTTTCATTTCCACCGCATTTGAAGGACAGAGCTCACGGCAACAATAGCAGAGAATACATTTATTGTGGTTGATCTTCAGCTGACCATCTTTCTGTTCGATAGCATGCGGCGAGCAGTTCAAAACACAGGTGCCACACAAAGTGCATTTCGAAGTATTGATAAAAGGCTTGATAATGAATAGTTTCCCAAGTCTGCTGAGAAGGAATGGAGGCACCTTTTGAATATGGGTCGTAGCTGACATCTTGAACTTCATACTCACATCATCAATAGGAACTCCCAATACTTCCGGATCCAGAGTACCATATCCCCTCTGAATTGCTGCTTTGTTTGTCGGGACTTCCATTGGATCAAGACCAATAACCTTTGAAGCTATTACATCCAGGGATACACAATCGAAACTTGCCATCACCATACCTATATTCACAGGTGTACCTTTTGAAGGACCATTGCCTTCCATCCCCACAACACCATCCATTAAAGCAAGATGAGGGGGCCTTGCTGAATGAATATCCACTACGGCCTCAGAGAAAAGGTCCACTTTACCAAGCAGATGGGCTTCTTTTCTTATTTTTAAAGGGACAGCACCGAACATATTCTTGACAGAACCTGTAAAAATGGTCAGTTCATGGGTCTTAAGTTTTGGAAGTGATATCACCACATCTGCATCCACCACAGGCTTTGCAATGTAGAGCTGAGAAAAGTGTGATGGATCGGGAACATCAACGACCTCATAACCGGATGTCTCAAAGCTCAGAACCTCGGCACCTGCTGTTTGGGCAGCTTCCCTTATGCCGGAGATATCCAGAGCTTCATCAGTAACTCCCGGATGGGTTATGCCCGCCCCATCCCCTACAATGGGAATACCTCCTGCCTCCAAAACAAGTTCACACATTGCAGACACAATGGCAGGATGTGTGGTGACCGCTTTCTCAGGAGGAGTTGCAGCAAGCAGGTTAGGCTTTAGAAGTACCCGCGCACCCGGGAAGATAATGGTCCCAAGCCCGCCGACAAGGTCAATTGCTTCCCTGACAGCTTCTTTGGCTTGCGAGTAATCTTCACAGCGTACTATGGATACCTGAGTTCCCGGGTTCATATCTTTTAGTAGCCCCTGTCCTTGCAAGTGTCTTTCAGCTTCTTTCTGGTGTTAACGATCCCCATAATGTAGGAAGGGATCGTCCCGATAGCCGTGCAGGTCTCAAGAGATATCCCTTCACATGTGATGTCAAGATGGTGATCCGAAAAGGAGAACAATTTTTTGGGCAGACCTTTCCTGCCAAGCCCGACAAGCAGAAGATAGGACTGGTTGTGCTCCACCCCATCAGCGATCTCTTCGGGAGTTACAGCGTATTTTTCTTCAGGCTTTGAACTGGTTATCACAGCAGTTCCGAACTGGGACTGGAAGCCCTTCTTTGGAAGATCGAAGACGAACAGACGGTTGCTTTCATGAAGCAATTTCAGGTATTTTCCTGACTCACCGATAGTCGTCTTGTCCATTACATATTCCACAAGTTCTTCCGGGGTCATCTTGAAAGGAAAATCAAAAAGGCAAAGGGTAAATCCATAAGCGTAACAAATTGGCGCAGCCCTTGCAATTGCACGGTAATGGGCATCAAGCACCTTAATTTTATCATAAGTATTCACAATACCAAGCGTTAACACAATTCATACCTCATCCGTTTGAATGCACATAACATGCTGTTTACATCTGTCAAATCTATCGCATTCCCGACAATCATCCCATAAGTTAACTTTCTCGGACATCGGTAGTTCAATAAAACCTAATTTCCTGAAAAAGATAGGCGAAGTCGTCCTGACGTAGATCCTCTCCTTATTTACACTTTCGAAAATTGAGGAAACCATCTTTGAACCGATCCCGTTACCACGATAATTGGGATGTACTGCTATAGAATGTATCTCACAGCAGCTCCTGTCCGCCAAAGCTGCAACACCCACGATCTTGCCATTGGCCTCTGCAACGATAAAATCATCGATGGGGACTTCATCCATGTCAAGGAAATATGTTGAAAGAAGACACTGTACAGACTCCCCATCCTTCTCACCAGCTTCCCTGATAGCCACGTCAATATATTCAGACATTCTTATAGTACCTCGTCCATGCTTCCACTTCTGAAACCTTCCATGTCAAGCGTGATATATGAATAGCCCAGTTCTTTGAAACGGGAAAGCAATAGGTCCCTTTTTTCATGAACAACAGGGAAATCGTCCGGCAATACCTCAATACGTGCAATGTCATCATGTTCGCGGACCCTGACATGCGTGATCCCGAGGGACAGAAGGAACTCTTCTGCACGTTCTATTCTCCTGAGGGATTCATTTGTTACTTCTACACCATAAGGCAGTCTTGATAGCAAACAGGCATTAGATACCTTATCGGCAACTTCAAGTCCCAGATGGCGAGCTATCTGACGCACTTCCTTTTTTGTAACGTCGAACTCCGTATAAGGAGTTAGGACCAGATCCCCTGCCTCATTTATTGCAGCCCAGCCCGGCCTGCGGCCGGTGATCTCGGAAGCATTGGTTCCTTCGATCAGCACATTCAGGCCTTCCCGGTCCATCACATCTTTCAATGTTTTCATGACGAGTTTCTTACAATAATAACATCTATCCTGATCGTTCTGTCTGATCATTTCATCGGACAGCATATCGTGTTCCAATACGATATGGCGGATCCCGATCTGTTTTGCAGTCCTCTTCGCATCCTCCAGTTCACTTTGGGGGATCGCGCAGGAATCAAGCGTCACTGCAAGGGCATTGTCGCCCAATACTTCAAAAGCAAGGGCTGTCAGTGTTGTACTATCTACGCCTCCGGAAAAAGCAACCAGTACTTTTTCTTTTTCAGCTATCGCTCTTTTGATCTTTTCGATCTTTTCGGAAAGGGATGGATATTCAGAGATGCTCACAATAGTTCCAAAGTTCCATATGGATAAATAAGTAGTGCAAGCTGCAAAATAGGGCAGTATACAGATAAAGTTTTATTAATTTAACAATATAAATGAAGTAACTTACTAATCATGATCATGATGGCTCTGGGGATGAAGAGCTTATTTACAACAAGAGAAAAAGGTGAAAAAGTGGAAAATGAATGGCAGATCGACTTGAAATTACCGGATATCGGAGCCATGGCCACACTTCTGGCAACCTCCATATGCTCTGCAATACTGGGTGCTGCGGAGATCGCATACACGATGGTGTGGATAACCGCAGCCTATGAACGCCATGGGAAGAGCTTCTTTATAGACCTGATCAACGCAAATGACCTTACATGGACTGCTGAATTTATAGTTGTAGCAGGATCATTGCTACTACTTTCATCGATAGTTTTCCTGATAACCATGTTCTATTCCCTGGTAGAGCTAAATGCATTGAGAAAACCGGAAAAGACTGTCAGGATGAATATCGTATTTATACTGTTCATCATTGGGTTGATACTGCTGTTCATAGCACTCACTTCTGCCCTGATCCTGAGATACATGTGATCAGTAAAACATCTAGCTAAAAATTCACAGGATGGAAATATCATGAGCTTTACCAATATCACAGGCAGCATAAAGGAAGTCCCGAAACCTAAAGAAGAGAAGAGGACCAGGTTTGAGGACATAAAGAAAACAGCGACCAAAACCAAGAGGGTGATGTATCCCATCTCTGCCATTGTCGGACAGGAGATGATGCTTCGGGCACTGATCCTGAACGCCATTAATCCTTCTATTGGCGGTGTGCTGATAAGAGGACAGAAGGGAACCGCAAAATCAACCGCTGTAAGGGGACTGGCAGAGATCCTTCCGGAGATAGAGGTCATTGAAGGGTGCAAATACAACTGCGACCCCCTTGACCCCGAAAAGTTCTGCTGGGAATGCAATGATAAGCAGAAGAAAGGAATGATCAAGATCGAAAAGTCACCCATGAAAGTGGTTGACCTGCCGGTGGGTGCCACAGAGGACAGGGTAGTAGGTAGCCTTGACATCGAAAAAGCGGTTAAGGAAGGAGTGCAGGCCTTTGAACCCGGCATCCTTGCAAATGCTAACAGGAACCTCCTGTATGTGGATGAGATCAACCTTCTGGATGACTTCGTTGTGGATGCCTTACTGGACGCCGCAGCAATGGGTGTGAATACCGTTGAAAGAGAAGGTGTCAGTGTCAGCCACCCTGCCAATTTCATCATCGTTGGAAGCATGAACCCTGAAGAAGGGGAACTTCGACCACAACTGCTGGACAGGATAGCCCTGCAGGTGGAAGTTGAAGGTATTGCAGATATCGAGCAGCGCATAGAGATCATTGAAAGAAGGAACCAGTTCAACAAGGACCCACAGCAGTTCAGAAGGGACTTTGAGAACGAACAGGAGAAGCTGCGTACAAGGATAATCAAGGCAAAGCAGTTGCTCGGAAGGATCACTACAACACGTGAGAACCTAAGGACAATTGCACAGATCTGTGTGGCATTCAATGTTGATGGCCACAGGGCTGATATCATGATCGAGCGTACTGCACGTACAAATGCGGCTTATGAGAATCGTGAAAGGATCACAAATGAAGATATTATCGAAGCCGCTGAGATGGTCCTCCCCCACAGGATGCGAAAGAAACCTTTCGAAGAAGAGGAATTCAGCGCCGAACAACTTCGTGCTGTGGTAAATGGAACTGTCTGATAAGGGTATAACGGATGAAGGATAAATCTGCTGCTTCCCGTATGCGAAGGGAGCTTGACCGGGAATATGACATGAAGATATTCAATCCCGGAAGGCTCGTTCTCAGCATCAGGTTACCGCTGGAGGAACTTTCACAGATCAGTGGGACGGATACATTAGCTGTGCATGAGAAATTGCTTTCCAGAACTGAAAAACTGCATCCGGAAGATGTGGAAGACATTTTCATAATCTCTGATAACGACCATGTTGTTGTAGAACCGGTGTCTTTTTTCAATTCAATTGAAGATGAGGTCAGCGTCCCGATATCTCCTGTTGAAGAACCAGAAGAAGAAGCTGAAGCCCTCCCCATTGCTGACCCGATCGAAATTATGAGCATAGAGGTCACCGAAGAGAGTGATGGATGTAGTGATGAAGATATCCAGGTTCATCTTGTTCCAACAGAATACGAACCATGTGTTGAGACCGGACCGAGAAGGATCAGAAAAAAGGCCCCGGTACTTGTCAAAAAGACCAACAATAATAGTAACGAGGAAACAAAGGCTGTTTTCAGGGCTCCTGAGACAGCATTACAGGCCGTTTCGAAAGACACTGTACCGACAGAGATCCAACCAGCGGAAGAGAAACAGGAGGAGGAAAAAGTACAGGCAGATCCTGATGCAGGTGTAAAGTTAGAAGAAGAAGCAGAAACCCCTTCATTAAAAGTAACACCTGCAAACAGTGAGAAGAAAGATCCTTTAGAGGATGAGAAGGTCGTTAGCAAGATACTCACCGATTTTGCCAGGAACAAACAAAAGAAAAAGGTCGTATCAGGCAGGCTCAAATCAGGAAGGCGTGCGGAAGTACTTACCAAGAGCAAGCGTGGCAGGTATGTAAGGTACCGGATGCCCGGTGACAAGATAACTGATATTGCTATTGCTCCCACTATCCGTGCAGCAGCACATCATGCTGTGGACGGGAAGATCGTTGTCAAAAAGAGCGACATGCGGGAAAAGATAAGGCGTCGGAGAATATCCACACTCATTAACATCGTCTTTGATACGTCCGGTTCCATGGATGAGAGCGAGAAGATAAAGATCACAACTGATGTTGTACTTGCATTGCTAAAGGATGCATACCAGAGAAGGGACCGTGTTTCGCTTGTCACATACAGCGGAAGGGCAGCAGAACTTGTACTGCCGTTCACATCATCGGTAGAAGCTGCAAAGAGGTATCTGGAAATGGTCCCGTTCGGAGGCACGACCCCAATGGTATCAGGGATGCTTACCGGACTTGAGACGCTGCTCCAGGAGCTGAAACGTGAACCTGCTGCAGTCCCTATTATGATACTGGTCACTGATGGTACGGCAAACGTCCCGATGCATCTTGGAGGCAATATTAAACGGGAACTTATGCAGATGTGCAGGAGGGTCGCAGACAAGAAGGTCAACATGCTGGTAGTTGATATCAGCAATAATGGCAGCGTACTTGCCGAAGGTCTGGCAGAGGTTGCCGGTGGCAGGTATTACCATCCAGTACTTTTAAGTAAGGAAACACTTTATTCTGCAATAAAAGAGGAACGTGACGATCTGACGGATATTGCATCTTCTGCTTCGCCTGAAGTGATTGGAACATGATCGTAACGGTCCGGGGCTGTTAATATGGCCTGACCTAAATTTAAAGGGCACGATAATATGTTAGAAGTTCTTCAGGAATCACTCCGGAAAGCACCTATTGTGAACAGAGGCGAATACCCTTATTTTATTCACCCCATATCAGATGGCGTACCATCACTTGAGCCTGAACTGCTCGATGAGATCGCTGAACATATGATCAGTATCGCAGGTACCGATTATGACAGGATAGTTTCTATCGAGGCAATGGGCATTCCCCTTGCAACTACCCTGTCCCTGAAGACAGGCATCCCATTCTCCATTGTAAGGAAAAGGCAATATGGACTCGAAGGAGAGGTCATCCTATCCCAGAGCACCGGGTACTCAAAGGGAGAACTGTACATCAATGGTGTGAAGAAGGGAGAAAAGGTGCTTGTGGTCGATGATGTGATCAGTACCGGAGGTACACTAAAAGCACTTTTGCCGGCCCTTGAGAAGATGGGAGCACAGATCACTAACGTGATCGTTGTTATCAGCAGGGGCGATGGTGCCATTAAGATGCACGACATGGGCTATGAGATCGACACCCTTGTTAAGATAGATGTTGACCGGAACGGAGTCTCCATTCTGGAGGTGGCTGGTGAGCAGCAGTGAAGCCTTCGACTTCAGGATCGAACATATTATTGATGTTATAAGGGACGTACAACCTGCAATTATCGGATTGCAGTTCCCTGAGGGATTTAAAAGACGTGCACCTGCTATCGCATCACAGATAAGTGAAGCTACCAGTGTTGATATACTGATCTCTGCAAACCCCTGTTATGGGGCATGCGATCTTGATATTGCTATCCTTGACAATGTTGACCTTTTATTCCATTTCGGCCATGCTCAGCTTGATGATAACAGATACAGTGAGAAGGTCATTTTTATTGAAACACGCTCCGATGCTGACGTGACGGAAGTTGTCAGGAAAGCCATTCCTGAGATAAAAGGCAAGCGAGTAGGAGTGCTTACTACAGTACAACATATACAGAAGCTGCCGCAGGTTTGCGACATCCTTGCATCCGAAGGAAAAGAATGCCTGATAGGAAGAGGGGACAGCAAGATAGCATATGCAGGACAGGTTCTCGGATGTAATTTCTCAGTGGCTGACGGGCTCGAATGTGACGAGTTCCTCTACATCGGTAGCGGACAGTTCCACCCCCTTGGCGTTTCACTGGCCACCGGAAAAAGGGTATTGATCGCGGATCCGTTCTCAAATGAGGTGCGTGAGGTCGAGCCCAGAAAGATACTAAAACAGCGCAGTGCAGTTATTGCTAATTCACTGGATGCGGAAACCTTCGGGATACTGGTGTCAACGAAGCCCGGCCAGAACAGAATGACACTTGCAAGGCAATTGAAAGAGCTTGCTGAGAAGAAAGGCAAGACCGCATATATACTTACAATGGACCTGATAACGCCTGACCAGATGTTGCAGTTCAAGGTGGATGCTTTTGTGAGCACCGCCTGCCCAAGACTTGCAGTTGATGAGGTTGGCAGGTTCTCTGCACCTATGCTCACCCCGCAGGAGTTCGAGATAGTGATAGGAGAGCGCGAGTGGGAAGAGATCACTTTTGATGAGATAAGGGGAGAGTAAGGAAGCGATGAAACAACGCAAGCTGGAGATACTTCTTGAAAAGGTGAGAAGTTTTGACTCCCCGGATGTTACGCTTGAACAATATTCGACCCCTTCCGTACTTGCTGCGGAACTGCTCCATTTCGCGTTCATGAAAGGCGATCTTGATGACACTGTCTACGACCTGGGCTGCGGCACAGGGATGCTGGCGATCGGGGCAAAGATACTTGGCGCCAAACGGGTTGTCGGCTTTGATTCCGACCCTGCTGCCCTTGATATTGCAAGGGAGAACGCAGAAAAGCTCGGTGTTGAGGTGGAATTTGAGTGCCTGGATGTCAGGCAGGTCAGGGGACATGCACATACCGTTGTGATGAACCCACCGTTCGGAGCACAGGTAAAGGGAAGCGACAGACCGTTCCTTTCAACTGCCATGAAAGTTGGGGATGTGACGTATTCCATACACAATCGTGGAAGTCTGGCCTTTGTCAAAAAATTTATAGAACCTGCTGTAATAACAGAATGGTATAATACAGGGTTTCCAATAAAACGAACCTTTAAATTCCATAAAAAAGATGTAGAAAGAATTGAGGTAGAAATATACAGGATAACAAAGATAAGTGACCAGGACGATTGAGCAAAATAAACTGGCATATCTAATCTACAAGAGGGATTCCTATTAGAATAAGAAACCGTAAGAAAACGACCAGAAGGAACATTAAATCTTCAAATGAAGAGACCAAGGTCGAAGAAGAAACAGCAAAAGCTGCCAGCGAAAAGGTAGAAGTGGCAGAGAAAAAGACCGGGGACAGGGAAAACAACAGGACTCCTAAGAGAGAAAACGCCCCCAGGAAAGACAGCAGAGATTCCAGAAGGGATAACAGAGATTCCAACAGGGACAGCAGAGGACCCAGGAAGGATAACAGAGACTCCAGGAAAGACAACAGGGGCAGATCCAGACCTAAGCCGGAACCAGAGCCTGAACCTGAAGTTGAGGAGCTTGAACACATATCTGCTGAAGAGAAGACCTTTGTACTGCCAGGAGACCTTATCGGCACTACAGAAGAGTTCGAAGGCGGAGACAACACATTTACGGTCAGGGGAGATATACACTCACTCGCTACCGGACATGTAATGGTCAACAAGAAACGCAGGAAGATCACTGTCAAACCAACCACAAGCGTACCTCCGACCATGGGAAGAGGAGATATTGTTGTTGGAACGATCATGAACGTGCGCGATTCCATGGCACTTGTGCAGATCGGCGCTATCAAAGGAAACGATGACCGAGAGTTCATCAATCCGGGCATCGCTGCGATCCACGTGTCCAATGTGAAGGAGTCATACGTCAAGGAAATGTCACAGGAGTTCTCCGTTTCAGATGTTGTCAAGGCAAAGATCATAAACACCGACAACATGAGGATGACAACTGCTGGCGATGAACTTGGAGTAATGACCGCAACATGTTCAAATTGTGGTACCACACTTAAGCTCGATGGCGATAAACTGAAGTGCCCTGAGTGCGGACATGTTGAAACACGCAAGTTGTCTTCAGGCTACGGCACAGGTATAATTTGATCAGATCACATAATCATTGCAGGAGATCATTCAATGGAACTTAAGATCTTAGAGAAATCAGAAGATGAAATGAAACTTGAGATAGCAGGAGAAAGTCATACCCTCCTGAACATGCTCAAGATCATTCTTCTTGAGGACGACCGTGTCCATACGGCATCATATGACATGAAACACGTTACTATCAGTGAACCGATCCTGTTCGTCAAGACCGAGAACGCTGATCCTATAGATGTTGTCAAGGATGCTGTTGCAACACTGATCAAAGAGTGCGACGAGTTCATCTCAGTCTTTAACAAGGCTGTTGCATGAACCTTTTTTCTTTTTGTGACTTACAGTAATAGTTTATACTTTACAAAAAATACGGCTGCATTACTAGCCCGACCCTGATGTGAATATATGACACTTGATGATGCATCATTACAGAAATTTGGATTTATCGAACGCCCAGCTAAGGGTCTGATCAATATCGACCCCCTGCAGACCGGAGGAATACTGACAGAGGATGCCAGACGCGCACTTGTCGAGTGGGGAGATGGTTATTCCATCTGCGACAACTGTGGCGGTGTCCTTGACCTTATCAAGAAGCCACCGGTGCAGGAATTCGTGCACAATGCCCTCCCGGAGTTCCTGGGTGTGGACGAAGCACGGGTCACACACGGCGCTCGTGAGTCAAAGTTCGCAGTGATGCATGCAATGGCACAGGAAGGCGACACGGTGGTCCTGGACGGCCTTGCACACTACTCCTCAGTGGTCGCTGCACAACGTGCCCGCCTGGAGATCAGAAAAGTGCCACACACCGAGCGCCCGGACTACTACCTCGATCCTGAAGGCTACGGCACTGCCATCGAGGAGACCATCAGCGAGACCGGCAAGGCTCCCGCACTGGCACTCCTGACATACCCGGACGGCAGTTACGGCAATCTAGCAGATGCCAAGAAGATCGCATCCGTCTGCCATGAGTACGACGTCCCCCTGCTCCTCAACTGTGCATATTCCGTGGGAAGGATGCCGGTAAACGCCAGGGAACTGGGCGTGGACTTCATTGCAGGAAGCGGACACAAGTCAATGGCAAGCTGCGGACCCATCGGAGTCCTCGGTGTCAACGGCGACTATGCCGAAGAAGTGTTCAGGAAATCCCCAACCAACAAGAACAAGGAAATAGAGCTTCTGGGCTGCACAGCCCGCAGCGCTACCCTGATGACCATGATAGGATCATTCCCCGAGGTCGTCAAACGTACCCGCAACTGGGACAACGAGGTTGCAGATGCCCGCTGGTTCTCCGGAAAGCTCGAAGACCTCGGCCTCATCCAGATGGGACAAAGACCCCACAACCACGACCTCATGTTCTTCGAGGCCCCAAACCTCTACGAGATCTCAACAAAGGTCAAAAAAGGAAGATACTTCCTCTACAAAGAGCTAAAGGCCCGCAACATCCATGGCATCAAGGCCGGCCTCACCAAATTCTTCAAGCTCAGCACCTTCGGCGTCGGCAGGGAAAATCTCTCCTTCATCGTAGATTCTTTCGACGAGATCATCCAAAAATACGAGTGAGGGTAGCCTCACTTTCTCTTTTCTTTCTATTTTCACATAACCGCCAGTTGCAGCACCCTTGAAATCGCAACCAGCAAACCAAAACAGCTATAATCTAAAAAGAATAACAGAAGATAGTACATTGTGCGGCTGTGGTTTAGAGGCTATGACCTGAGCTTCCCAAGCTTGGAACCCGGGTTCGATTCCCGGCAGTCGCATGGTTTTCTGATAGTGATTTTAGTTGTTGTTCCAGTGAAGCTACTCTTGCTTCGAGGTCTGATTGAGCAGTTGGTTGTACAATTTTTATATCGGCATCGAATTTTTCGTCGAGAGATATTACAAACAAAGGCTTCACATTGCGATTAGAACAATTAAAAATCGAAGGGAGTTAATCAAAAAGATTAATAATTTCCTCCCCAAACTTTTTAGAGTCATATGTCATTGTCCCCCTTGATGCTGGTTTCTCCAAACTTAAATCCGTACGAGATACAACATTCATGAACTTCGGAAGCTGGCATGATCCTAATGCTCTAAAGAATTCAGACCCACGTTCACATTCTGATAGTTTAAAATCGTCCATAATTTGTACATAGTTCATAAAATTATTGGGAGTTAATAAACTAGACAAATCTTGAACTTTATCAAGAAGATCACCTTTTCCTAATTTTCTTTGTAGTTGAACTTTTCTATGCTTTAATTGTTTTTCTTTGACCCAAGAATGAGGATTTCTATCATTAAGTATTTCTGATTCAAGCTTCACCATTTCTTTAACATAGTCTGGCACATTGGTATTAATTCGATCTGCTACATGCACTCTCGCAGTCATCGGAAATTCTTCAATGTCAATTTCAGAAAATGCCATCCTCAGACCTTCTGGATTTTTTAATTGTGCGGACAATTCGTATTTCACTTTATCAGTTAATGGTTCTGGAGATGACCTAGTGTTAACTAGGCTTTTTAAGAAGCTATCATCCATACGATATGAAATTTCTACACTAAATAAATCAAACTTCAAAGCTGGCTTTAAATCTATAATGCATCTGTCTTCTTTTTCATATACATTATCTTTTATAACTTCTGGAAAAGGAGAAAAACCAGTTGTTTTGATATCATAAACTTTTGATTTTGGTAATTCTAAAGTTCCATTTGTTAATCCATTCATCCATTTCGAAAATCTACCATCCACTTTCATATGAGTTGTATGAATTCCAAACCCATTCATGCACTCTAATCGTAAAGAATTTTTTTTCTCTACATTCATTTTATTTGATACTTTTTCTGAAATATGCGCAAGTGAATTAAGATCTTTGATTGTCTTTAGTGCCATCAATTCAGTCATTTGAACACCTCCTAATGGACAATAAATCTCTAACTGATATGCTGGTGTCAATTTCAGAGTTTATTGTAGTCCTAATTTCAACTGGGTCCCCACACTCTTGATTCAATAAATCAGTTGCATGTATTTTTATTGCAAGTTGACAAATTCCCTTATTAATTGTAACATTTAACAACGGATTCGAAAAGTATGCTTTATTAATTGAATACGTTTCAAAGTATTCATTTAATGGTTTTAGTACTAATTTTTCAAGGCTGTTTTGTTTGTAGAATATTGACATAAATAGAGTGATGAATGCATCTGCAAAATTTTCATCACTCATAGCCTTAGTTAATTTTTCATCTAAATCTTCAATATATTTTGTCATTGACATTTTTTCTTCATTTAATTCCAGCATCAAATCTATAGTATTAGAATGACTTGGAAACTTTAACTTTAAATCAATTAGTCCCTCGTTAAATATATTTGTAATATTTTGGATTTCATCCTTTACATCTGAAGGCATATCAACTATGCAATGATTGTCTTCTAATTCTTCAATATCAAAAAATACAGTTGTCTTACCTTGAAGCATTATCTCGATTTCATCACTAAGCATAGAATCATCATCGATATAAATTACAGAAGGCACCTGAGATGCGTTTACAATAGTACTAAATATAGTACGCCTTTCATGAAAAGAATAAATTATTCTATTATCTTTAATAAAATGGACTTTCAAGCTTCCAGGATGATAATAATCGTTAGTTGATTCTGTAGATAATATGCCTCCAAGGTATCCATCAACTTGAAAATCTCTGACAATAATCTGATTATTTTCAAAAATTGCTTTGTTGATATCTGAATTGTGAATTTCGAGTAATGAATTAAATCCATCTATTTCAAGTTGAATTTCATCAGGATTATCTCCATCCCACAATATAAAAAAAGGAACATCTTCTCCTTGTATGATATCATTAGCCAAAAAAACGTCACTGATTTTAGTGTCGTATTCAATGTTTTCTATATCTTTTAGCATAAATATACCTAGTCAACAATGACTTTTTTTTTACAAATAGTTATCTTTTAATTAGTTGCTTAATTAAAAATAATTAGTTGTTTTAAAACTGACTTACTATAGGTTGAACTATACTTAGCAAATCCTTTCACAAATAAACAAACTCACCACACTAAACCCAGCACCCAAGAATTTCCACAATGCCACCCCCCAAAGAATAATATAATAATTCTGATAGATTATATTGCATGGGGGAAATCACAACTAGCGAATTAGCTGAAAACCTGCACAATTATAAGATAATTGATATCAGGCCTATCGATGCCTACAATGGCTGGAAGGAGCGGGGAGAGGCCAGAGGCGGGCACATAAAAGGTGCAAAGACGCTGCCTTACAAGTGGTTACACTATATTGACTGGATAGAGATCGTCAGGAATAAAGGGATCCTGCCGGAAGATCCCCTGGTCATTTATGGGTATGACAGGCAGAAGACAGAAGAAGTGGCAAGGCAGTTTGGGAAAGCCGGCTACCCTGATGTAACTGTTTTTAACTTTTTTCTTGAATGGACGGAGAAAGGTCTGCCAATGGAGCATCTTGCAAGATATCGACAGCTGGTCTCAGCGGACTGGCTTAACCGGTTGATAACCACAAATAACGCTCCTGAATATAGCAATAATAAGTTCGTTTTGTGTCATTCTCACTACAGGAGCCCTGCCGATTATGAGGAAGGACATATTCCGGGAGCAATATCCATTGACACGCTCTCTCTTGAATCTCAGGAAACATGGAATCGTCGCTCTCCTGAAGAAATAAAGGAAACCCTGGAAAGCGCGGGTATAACCCATGATACAACGGTCATTATCTATGGAAAGTTCTCTGCACCAAGTTATGATGATCCGTTCCCGGGAAGCAGCGCAGGCCATCTGGGTGCAATGAGATGCGCATTCATCATGCTTTATGCCGGTGTAAAAGATGTTCGCATACTTAATGGCGGACTTCAGTCATGGCTTGATTCAGGTTATGATATCACCCGGGAGTCTGCTGAGAATAATAAAGTGTCTTTTGGAGTTGAAATCCCTCAAAGACCGGAAATTATGGTTGATCTTGAAGAAGCAAAAGAGATCCTTTCTTCCCCTGACAAGAACCTGGTGTGTGTTAGAAGCTGGAGAGAATACATTGGGGAAGTGAGTGGGTACCACTACATTAAGAAGAAAGGAAGGATCCCGGGAGCGGTATTCGGGGATTGCGGAACAGATGCTTACCACATGGAAAACTACAGGAACCTTGACCACACCATGCGCGAAGCTCAGGAAGTTGCAGACATCTGGGAAGAGAGCGGGATCACTCCCGAAAAGCGCAATGCGTTCTACTGCGGAACCGGGTGGAGGGGAAGTGAAGCCTTCTTTAACGCGTGGCTTATGGGCTGGGATAAAGCAGCGGTCTATGATGGCGGATGGTTTGAATGGAGCAACAACGATCTTCCTTTTGAAACAGGGGTCCCCGAACAATGATCATAGAAGATTTCATGCCACAGACAGGAGATAGCTCTATCAGGGAGAAACTTGCAGCCTGCCTGAGAGCAGATCCTAAAACACTTCCTTCAATGTTCTTCTACGACCATCATGGATCCGAATTGTATGAGAAGATCACTAAATTAGAAGAATACTATCCTCCAAAGATCGAGATCCCATTGCTCAGGTCAACTGCTCAAAAATTGAAACATGAGATGCAAGACTGCGATCTCGTAGAACTGGGAAGTGGGGACTGTTCGAAGATTTCAGTCTTCCTCGATGAAGTACCAAAAGAGATCCGTCAGACCATCGTATATTATCCGGTTGACGTCTGCAAAGATTCCATCGAGAAATCTGCCTGTAATCTTCAGGATAAATATCCTGAAATGAAGATCCATGGGATCACCGCTGATTTCCTTGAGCATATTGAGAAGATCCCGGGGAAAAGAAAACGGTTCTTCTGCTTCTTCGGAAGCACTATCGGTAATTTTACCGAGGCAAGGGCAATGGAATTCATGACCGATCTTGGCAAAGTCATGAATAAGAACGACAGGCTTCTCCTTGGAGTGGATATGGTAAAAGATATTGGCATCATTGAAAAAGCATACAATGATAGCAAGGGGATCACTGCAGAATTCAATAAGAATATATTGAATGTTACAAATGAACATCTTGAGACCGATTTCGACCCGGAGGAATTTGAACATGTTGCATTCTTCAACAGGGAATATTCCCGGATCGAGATGCACCTGAAGGCAAAGGACGATCTGGAAGTAGCAAGCCCCATTCTGGATGAGAAGATAATCCTCAAAAAAGGCGAGACCATCCACACAGAGAACTCTCACAAATACACTGTTGACGGCATCAAAAGAATGGCAGAGGCTGCCGGGCTTTCCGTAGAGAACATCTTTAGCGATGATAAAAAATGGTTCTCCCTTGTTGAAATGGTGAAAAGATGACAGATTTTGCAAAAGATTTCCCGATACTTTCACAAAAGGTGTACGGGAAAAGACTGGTCTATCTTGATAACGCAGCAACGACCCAGAAACCGGACTCTGTGATCGATACGATGTCTGATTTCTATAGGACAGATTATAGTAATATCCACAGGGGTCTGCATTACCTGAGCGAGGTCTCAAGTGAAAGGTATGAGGAAGCACGAAAAAAGGTCAGTGACTTCATCGGTGCCCGCAACCCGAGTGAAGTGACATTCACTTCCGGAACCACCGGTTCCATTAATCAGGTCGCACGCTCGCTTGAGCCTTCCTTAAAAGGAAACGAAGTTCTGGTAACCGGTGTGGAACACCACTCAAATATCGTACCTTGGCAGCTTGCAGGAGCAAATGTAAAGGCAATCCCGATGGATGACGATTGCAAATCGCTGATAGACTCTATGGAGATCACGAACAAAACAAAATTGATAGCCATAGCTCATGTATCAAATGTTCTTGGTTCTGTAAACGAGATCAAAGAGATCACTGAGATTGCAAAGGATCACGACATCCCGGTCCTTGTTGATGCAGCCCAGTCAATACAGCATTTGCCTCTTGATGTAAAAGAGATCGGTTGCGACTTTTTAGCTTTCTCAGGCCATAAGATGTATGCATCTACCGGTGTTGGAGTGCTTTATACAAGCGATCGCTTCAGTGATATTATGCCGGCAATAGGCGGAGGGGGCATGATCGATAAGGTAACTCTTGAAAGATCAACATACCTGGATCCTCCTTTGAGGTTTGAAGCAGGCACACCGGATATTGCAGGAGCAATAAGTATCGGTGCAGCAATTGACTACATGCAAAAAACAGGCATGAATAAAATAAAAAAGCATGAGCATGAGGTATATTCCTACGCCAGGGACAAACTGCTGGAAATAGATAATGTGACAGTTTATGGGAATACCACCCAGATGTGCGGAGCTGTCTCATTCGATCTGGACAATATTCATCATTATGATACAGGATTGATCTTAGACAAGATGGGGGTTGCTGTCAGGACCGGACATCATTGTGCCCAGCCACTGATGAAATTCCTCGGGGTAGAAGGCACAGTGAGAGCAAGTTTTGCATTGTATAACACAAAAGAAGATGTTGACATGCTAATTGAAGGAATAAAGAAAGTAGAGATGATGTACAAGTGAACGATGCTATCCAGGATGAGATCATAGAACAATTTGACGGCCTTGAATGGTTTGACAAATATGGTCTCCTTATTTCTTTTGCTAAAGAACTCGAACCGATGGATGAAGAATTTAAGGTGGAAGAAAATTCGATCAGCGGATGCCAGTCCAAAGTCTGGATCAGAAGTTATACTGAAGATGGCAAATTGATCTTTGACCTCGATAGTGATGCGATGATAACTAAAGGGATAATTGCTCTTGTAGCTAAAGTAGTGAACAATCGGTATCCTCAAGAAATATTAGATACTGATCTCTATTTTATTGACAAAATTGGATTGAAGTCAAATCTCTCTCCTGCGAGATCGAATGGACTGGAGTCGATCATCACCAGGATAAAAGAGATTGCTGAAAAAGAAGCTAATTTGAAAAGTTAAAAAGGATAGGAATAGTTTCAGAGTATATGGCCCTGCAGAGATCCTTATTTTCGCCAAAGAACAGCAACCCGGTTTGGTGACAATTTTACAATGATATTTTACGCGAAACCGTGGCATCTGCACCCAATCCAATGAACTTCACAGTTGTTCCTGACAATGTGCTTTTCGAAAGCTGTGTTGTTGAGGGATGATCGCAGACTAAACCCGACCCTCCTCTTCGCACAAAGAAGGATGTGCCCTACCCCTGACCCTTGTGCTGACATACCATACACAGGGTCGGGAAGGAATACGTGATCACTGGCGGCCTGTCATTGATCAGAAGCTTATCTGAAGAGGTGTTATGTAGTGATCTTTTCCGCAGTGCTTCTGGTGGAGGGTGTGGCGGGGCTGCTGGATGTGCTATTTGGGGTGTCGGGGTTGGCCAGAGGTTTTGGCGTGGTTCATTTGTTTAGTGCAGAGTATTATATTATTATCCAAATACATAAATAATTATATATGCTTATAAACCTACAAGCCATGAGAGAAGGAGGGAGTATCCATCAAACTCATCACAATAATTGCTATATTTTTACTTTTGCTTGTTCTTGGCAGTTTCAATTCAACTGCATCAGACATAACACTTGAACCATCATCTCAGATCGTCACAACCGGTGAAAACTTTACAGTGGATGTTTTTATTACACCGGATACTGCAATTGCAGGATTACAGTTCGATCTCGAGTTTGACAGCTCAAAAATACAGATAGACAGCGTATCCGAAGGCAGATTCTTAAGCCAGAATGGGGCTTCAGCATTTTTCAACGAAGGAAACATAGACAACAATGCCGGAATACTTTCAGATGTTTACGGGTCGATAATTGGCCCTTCAAGCATCTTAGGCCCTGAGTCATTTGCAATCATCACAATGAGTGTAAAGGACCAGGTTACAAGCACATCAACAATTAGTCTGAAAAATGTGATAGTAAGTGACCCATCAGGAAATCCTATAGATGTCTTGATCAATGATCTGACCCTGACCATTAACGAAGGACCTGTAGCAGTTGCCAATGGGCCCTCCGAAGTTAATGAAGGTGATATATTATCTTTTGATGCCTCGGGTTCCTATGATCCGAATGGTGTTGAAATAACATCATATGAATGGGACTTCAGTGATGGAACAGCAGCATCCGGCCTGGAAGTCACACACGCTTATAAAAACAACGGCATCTATACGGCAACATTGACAGTAACCGATGATAAAGGTGCATCTGCATCTGACACACTTACAGTAACGGTAAACAATGTTGCACCAGTTGTGGATGCAGGACCGGACCAGACAGCTAATGCAGGTAATGAAGTCCGTTTTTCAGGAAACTTTGATGATCCCGGAATTCTCGATACCCACATAATTTCATGGGACTTCGGAGATAGTGAAATTGCAGAAAGTGCATTAACACCTGCTCACACTTATGCTGATAAAGGTGTTTATAACGTGATCCTGACCATAACTGATAATGATGGTGCATCTACATCAGATACAGCAACGGTCACAGTGGCAGCACCTGAGATCAACACCATTTCTATTGACAGCACCAACATGTCAGTTGTGGAAAACTACAATTTCTGGAAATGGACCCGGATATACGCCACAGCAGAAGTAAAGATTGTTGATTCCACCGGCAGTCCTATCGATGGTGTAGTAGTCTCCGGCCAGTGGAGTGGTACGACCAGCGATAGTGATTCCGGAGTAACTGACAGCAATGGAAAGGTTACTGTAGACTCAAAGAAAGTGTGGGGATCCGGACCAAGAACATTTACCTTTACGGTAGACGGCGTTTCCCATAACATCCAATGGGACGGCGAGACAAGATCCGGCACGATCACATATCAGTGAAAGCATTTGTATTCATGAGGAGAAAGGAGTAAACTCCTCATTTTTATTATTAAACGCACTCATAACTCCCTCCATTCTCCACCCCCCTCCTCCTCTGGAGCTGACTATTCCGAACAGATATAACATTTAATTTTTCATTAAATAGATAGTAAAATAATTCCAGATCCCACCACACATCTCCGATATTATTATACCCTCGGGCATCCTATCTATTAATATGCCATATCCAGTTGCGCATGTTATGTTCTTCGTGCTCTGCATCTGTGCAATAGCAGTCTATACACCCCTTGTGGCACTCCTTCGCAGGGATATTTCATTCAAAGAGATCAGACATATCCTGTTGCTGCTGTTAATAGGAGCTTTTTTTGCACTGTACCCGGACATCACTGCTGCTTATAACATCATTGTGAATGGTACCCTAGAACACACCCTGATCGGACCGATCCCAACACATTCACTGCTGTTCAGTTCCTCTGCACTCCTGTTTGGAGCGATTATTGGATATATGGTATATCGGGAATTTAGCAAGGCTGCATATATGGGGTTTTTTGCCGAATCTGCATCCCTTTCACATCTATTGCTGGATGATCTTGCCGGAGGAAACATAAACTATTATTACCCAATATCCAGTAGAACGATTAGCGTGTTCTCATATATGGATGTAGGATTAGCATGTGGTAATCTCATAAATTATATGCTCGCATCCTATGTAGCAATTCTCTTTATCGCCGTTGTGATAATGATGGCATTGTTTGCATTGAACCACCTTGGTTTTGAGTTCAGGTATCGATCTGAAAAGTGATGAACTGCTGACTTCTCACTTTTTCCAGCAACCATGACAAAATATTTCAATGTTGAACACATTGTAAATTTATGACATCCAAACAAACGGCACTGGCAATCTTGCTTCTAGCATTCGCATTAACGTGCATCGGCTGCATCGAAAATACACAGGCAGACCCTGATACCACCATAAATGCGCAATCTGTTGAGGAATATGACCTTGCTGCTGCGAACAATGCTTTTGCCTTTGACCTGTACTCTGAATTACAGGAAGGCAAGGATGGGAACATGCTCATTTCTCCTTACAGTATCTTCACTGCAATGGCTATCTGTTATGAGGGTGCTGAGGGAACTACACAACAGCAAATGGCAGAGGTACTTTATTATCCGCTTGACAGGTCTGTCATGAGACTGAGCGCCAAAGAGTATATCGATACCGTGAACCGGAATTCCGATGACTATGAACTAAAAACTGCAAATGCAATCTGGTTACGGGAGGACCAGCAGCTTGTAGCTGACTATGAAAATAACATAGAGGAATATTACAATGGGAACGTCGATAAACTCGATTTTGAAGGGGAGCCTGAAGAGTCTGCAAAAACAATTAATGAGTGGGTCGAAGAACAGACCAACAACAAGATAAAAGACATAATCGACGGGCAGTCATTTGACGGGTATACCAAACTCGTGGTCACAAATGCTATTTATTTCAATGGAAGGTGGCAGGAGGACTTCGTGGAATTCAGGACGAACAAAGAACCTTTCCACCTGACAGAGGGTGAGGAGATCCAGGTGGACATGATGTATGATCAAAGAAAAGCCAGTTACGGGGAAACCCCGGAAGCAAAGATACTGGAACTTCCATACAAAGGGAATGACCTTTCAATGTATGTTGTACTCCCGAATGAGAACAACATCGACAATTTTGAAAGCACTTTCACGGTCAACAACTACGATAAGCTCAAAAGGGGAATGAGTGATGAATATGATGTCAGGATATGGCTGCCAAAATTCAAATTCCAGACAAAAGAAAAGCTTTCATACCCACTCGTAAAAATGGGATTAACTGATGCTTTCTATGATTTTGGTTTTACAGGAATAACTGAAGAGACGGACCTGACCATTTCAGAAGTGATCCACCAGACTTATATCGACGTGCAAGAAAAGGGAACAGAAGCCGCTGCTGCAACAGCCGTTGAAGCAGTAGACTGTGCCATAGTCGATGAGCCGGTCATAAAAGAGTTCAAGGCAGACCACCCATTCATGTTCTTCATCGAAGACAAAAGAACCGGATGTATCCTTTTCATGGGGAAGGTTGAACACCCTGAGTACGATCAGGTTGCAACAGCATGAAAGCAGGATGAAATATTGATAACAAGTAACAGGATGGACAGGATCCATACTGTTATTTTGACTTTTATCCCACTTATGTTTCATTTTTCTTTTGTTTCACTTTTCCTTTCTGCTTCCCGGCCATAAATGGCGGTGCAAGGTCATGCAAGTCCTCAGGAGAATACCTGATGGCAAGAACACGCACGATCCCCAGGACCAGTATAAGCGCTGCAAGGGCAAAGATGAAGCCGGACTCGAATTCCTTTGCGTACATTCCCATAGCGATCTCACGCATCACGATCAGGATGGTGGCGTCAGTAACGTATGTCAGTTTGATGCGCTCATGTTCGTGGTAATCTACAAAGGTGTTGAACAGGTCGATCAGTATGAAGATCGTGAGCACGCTGGAGACCATGTGGTTAAAGCCGACATCCAGTGATGTGAAAACAGTGAATCGCAGGTCCAGAAGGGTTTTAGCCATTCCTACAACCAATGTCAGAAGAAGGATGTATAGGACAAGGGTCGTTATTGAATCGATTATTTTCCTGAATACTTTTGTATTGTCTATCATAGTGTTGCCTGGAGGAGGAGTCATTGAACATGAACCTCAGGCGTTGAACAGACAAACGTACATATAGAGCTTGTCTGGATAGAATATAGATGTCTGGATAGAATATAGATGTGTGCAATGAATATATAGAATACATATATATCCTGAATGCTTGCTTTAAAAGATCACTTGCTGATCAGTTATTAGTAAAACATAGGATAATGAGATAGTATTTAGCTATCATCAAACTCATGCCAGGAAAAATAGGACATGGCTAATACAACACAATTCATACCGGAAAAATATGAAAAAATGTTCGCAAAACCATTCCATACTATCAGAATTTCCAGAAAGAAACCATCGATCTGCTAAAGACGGCAAAGCCTGACTGCAATCACTGGCTTGACACTGGTTGCGGGACCGGGTCATTGGCTGAACTTGCAATCGACACATTTGAGAATTGTACATTTCACCTGAACGACCCTTCCGAACACATGATAAGGTATGTGAAGAACAGACTGGAAGGCAACCATGCCGAAAGAGTCTCTTTTCACAACTTCACTACCCTGGACCTGCCCGTGTCTGAAATCCCTGAATGTGATGTCATCACAGCGATCCAGTCACATCACTACATGAACAGGGAAGAAAGAGCTGCTGCAACAACAAAATGCTTCGGGATGCTAAAAGAAGGGGGCATCTACGTAACCTTCGAGAACATAATGCCGGGATCAGAAAAAGCAACCAATCTCGCCCTCGACAGATGGAGGAGATTCCAGCTGGACAATAAAAAAGAGGAAATGGTTGTTGAAGAGCATCTGAAAAGGTTCAACACAGCATATTTCCCGATCACGATAAAAGAGCATCTTGAGATGTTAAGGGAAACAGGCTTCAGCACATGCGAACTGTTCTGGACCTCCTACATGCAGGCCGGATTCTATGCTATCAAATGATCACTGCTGCCTGCAATGATCATCGCCAAATTGCCTTTAACTAAAATACCCTTATAAAATTATCAAACCTCGTTGAACTCATCAGGATATTCAACAACACCTCTTACATCATCCAGTGCACCATCGACCAGCTCCATTGCCATGAATGCCTCGTCCGGTACATCTTCAAAAGGAGCACGTATGCCCCACTGCGATGCAGGTCTGAAACCAAAGCGTGGATAATATTCGGCATGACCCAGAACAATGACCGACCTGTGTCCGAGGTTCTCAGCTACAGTAAGTCCTTCCTTTACAAGCGCACTGCCAATACCCTGCTTCTGGAACTTCGGAAGAACGGACATTGGTGCCAGTGAAAGGGAGTCAAATTCCTTGCCATCATCAACAACTTTGATCGGGAAGAACAGGATATGACCTACGACCTTGCCATCTACCTCGGCAACCAGTGAAAGCTCAGGAACAAAATCGGAATGCATCCTCAGGTTTACAACAAGCCTGCCCTCGTTCTCCTGACCAAAAGCATGATCGTTCACCTCTGTGATCGCTATATAGTCTGTATCTTCTTCTTTTCTGATCAGCATAATATGATCCCCAAAAAAAGATAGATTACCTGAAATAAATAGTTTACTTGTAAGAGTGAGAACAGCCATTGATATATGCCACATTAGCCCTGTTCCTTGTCAGGTCCGTGACCTTTGAGATGAGATCGTCCTCAGTGCCTTTTCTCACTTCAACAGATAGCTCCACGATATCGGTGTAGTTCTCATCCACAATGTTGCCGCATTCTTCGATGAGCTTCTTCACAGTCTGGATATCGGAATAGGTGACCTTCAACTTCAGGGCCACCATCTCATGCACTTCAATGATGCCGGCTTCTTCGATAGCAGCTACCGCTGCCTCCCTGTAGGCTCTGGAAAGACCTCCGAATCCCAGTTTTATGCCACCGAAATAACGGGTCACCACAACTGCCACATTGCTCAGCTCTTTAAGCTCCAGCACCCTGAAGACCGGCTTCCCGGAACTGCCTGCAGGCTCGCCGTCATCGTCATATTTTGCCACAAGAGTGCTTCCGTTCTTGATCAGGTAAGCAGAAACATTGTGGTTGGCATCAGTATATCGCTCCTTAACGGCAAGCACAAAAGCCTTCGCATCTGCTTCATTCATTATGGGAGATGCGTGGCCTATAAAGACCGAGTTCCTGAACTCCTTCTGGGAAACACCATCAGACCTGACCGTTCGATACAAAGGATCACCAGCACAACGATTGAATATTAATAACGGTAAACATCTATCATTAGACCTGTAGAAGAAATTCGATACAATACCGTGCAAGCTCAAGAGATAGCTGATGATACATAAAATAGAGGGATGAGATGTTATACCGCAAATTTGGAAGAACAGGAGAGGACGTTTCAGTACTTGGTTTTGGGTGTATGAGGTTCCCTGTTATCGATGGAAAAGACGACCAGATCGATGAAGAGCAAGCAACCAGGATGATAGAATACGCCATCGAACAGGGTGTGAACTATTTTGACACAGCTTATCCATATCACGAAGGAAAAAGCGAACCATTCGTGGGCAAAGTGCTGAGCAGCGGTTATCGTGAAAAGGTCTACCTTGCAACAAAACTGCCGCTATGGCTGGTGGAAACAAGAGAGGATATGGACCGCTATCTTGACGCTCAGCTTCGCAGGCTTCAGACAGACTACATTGATTTCTACCTCATGCACGGATTTACCAGAGGCCACTGGGAAAAGATGAAAGAACTGGGCATGTTCGACTTTATTGAAAGTGCAATATCCGCCGGTAAAATAAAGTATATAGGATTCTCCTTCCATGACGATCTTGGGGTATTCAAAGAGATTGTGGACGGCTATGACTGGGACTTTTGCATGATACAGTACAACTTCATGGATGAGAACTACCAGGCAGGAAAGGAAGGTCTGCACTACGCTGCCGATAAAGGTCTTGGTGTTGCTATCATGGAACCACTGCGTGGCGGAAGTCTTGTGCAAATGCCAGATGAAGCACAGCAGATATGGAACAGTGCAGATGTTAAACGCACACCTGCAAACTGGTGTCTTCAATATCTCTGGGACCAGCCACAGATAAGCATCGTCCTGAGCGGGATGAGCAATTTCGAACAGCTGGAGCAAAATATCGCCTATGCAGAAGAAGGAATTGCAGGATCGCTTTCTGAGAAAGAGCATGAGCTTATCGGGAAAGTTAAGGACGTATATCTTGAAAAGATCGAAGTGAATTGTACCGACTGCAAATATTGCCTGCCGTGTCCTTCCGGAGTGAACATCCCGGCTGCGTTTACCTATCTGAACAGTGCTTCCATGTACGGGAATCTTGAAAAAGCACGTCTGCACTACGATCTGTTCGTACCTGCGGAAGAAAGGGCATCCGGATGTGTTGAATGCGGACTTTGTGAACAGAAATGTCCACAGCACATTTCGATACAAAAAATGTTGAAACACGTTTCAAAGATTCTTGAGAACTGAAGAAGTAACATACACTCAAAAAAATTCATATAGAATTAAGTAATCATAATGATAATCATAATTTATTTTTTTTTAGAAGGCAGTCCTAAATGACAAGTCATATAGAGAGCGTCACTATGCATGATGCATTGAATGCGGAAGAAAATAAATGCGACTTCCCCATCGAGATCATCAGCGACATATCCTATATCTTAGATTCGGAAGGTGTTATAGATTATATCAGTCCCCAGATAAGCAAATACGGACTGGATCCGGAAAGGATGTATGGCACTCCTTTTTTGAACTATATCAATTCATCCGACCGTGAGACTCTGGCATCCGGATTCCAGAAAAGGATGACGGAAAACACATCTATTGACACATTATTAAGGGTTTTTGACCAGGATGGGAAAGAACACTGGCTTAAGAACCATGCCGAATTCCAGAGAGGAAGAAATGGGAAACCATTCCGGATCATCGGCATCATGAAAGATGTTACTGACCACATCGCAATGCAAAAAGAGCTGCAGATATATCGTGATAGATTTGATGATAAACTCAAAGATCAAAATGCTGATCTGATAAGATCCAATGAAAACCTTAAACAGGAAATTGATGACCTGAAAGAAGGAGAAGAGAGAATTGTCAGCCTGAGCCAGTTCCAGCAAACCGTTATTGAGAACGCGGATATATGGCTTGATGTGCTTAACAGGGATGTAGAGGTAGTAATATGGAACAATGCTGCAGAAACGATCAGTGGTTACAAAAGGGACGAGGTTGTCGGCAGCACGAAGATCTGGGACCAGCTGTACCCGGATAAAGAATATCGCAATGAGGTCTTTTCAACAATTTCCAGGATCATAGAAGAAGGATTGGAGATATCCAACCTGGAAACTACTATCACAAGAAAAAATGGGGAAAAGCGTGTAGTCTCATGGAACTATAAGAAACTCCTGAACTCAAAAGGAGAGAACATCGGAACGATTGGCATCGGTAATGACATCACAATAAGAAAAGAAGCAGAGGAGATGCGAATAAAGAATTTCCATTTCATGCAGGAACTCATTGATGCCATACCTGCACCTATTTGTTACAAAGATAAAGAAGGGATATATCTTGGATGCAACAAGGCATTTGAGAACTTTTCCGGTATCGAAAAAGAACAGATAATTGGAAAAATTACCTCAGAACTACAGATTGATATCCAGATCGCTGAATCAGATTGTACGGACATGGAACTGATCGAGACCGGAGGATCAAGGACCTATGAAAAAGAAGTGATCTACGCCAGCGATAAGAAAAAGCACAATGTTATGGTCAATAAATCTGTTTTTACTGACATAAAAGGAGATGTCCTCGGAGTTATCGGCGTAATTATTGATATCACGGACCGCGTCAGGTCTGAGATGATCCTGAAAGAGTATGCTGAACAACTTGAGCGTTCCAATGAACTTAAAGATATATTCACGGACATCATGCGTCATGATCTGCTCAACCATGCAAATGTGGTCAACGGATTTGCATACATGCTCCTGCAAATTGAAAAGGATGAGAACAAGATAAAGAATCTGGAGAACATCGAGGACAGTAACCGTAAACTTATGGAACTCATCGAATCTGCGGCATCTTTTGCAAAGTTTGAAACGATCGATGAGATCAATTTCGAGCCAATAGAACTTGCAGGAATGTTAAAAGGTGCTATAAAGCATTTCCAGTACCATGCCAACCAGAAGAACATCGTTATCGATTTTCCGGTACACGGAGAATACAATGCGTTAGCCAATCCTATGATAGAAGAAGTGTTCGCAAATCTGATATCAAATGCTATCAAGTATGGGCCTGATAACTCAAAAGTTATTGTAGATATCATCAATGAAGATCGGAATTGGAAAGTCACAGTTACCGATTTTGGAGATGGGATCCCGGATGATGAAAAATCACTGATATTTGACCGTTTCAAACGTGTGGACAAAAAGGGAGTGAAAGGAACCGGGCTCGGACTTGCCATTGTTAAAAGGATAGTTGACCTGCATGAAGGAGATCTCAGCGTGGAAGACAATATCGTAGCTAATGGGACTGTGTTCGGAGTAACTTTCAGAAAAGCATGAAATATCCTTAATGATCAAATTGATCAAAAATAGATTTACGATAACAGACCCGGCAGTAATTATCATACAGTTTTGATTCTCAACTTTATAGGTCACAGATTGTACATTAGCAGAAATTCTCTGCAATTATTATTGGGCCGACACGTATTGCTTTTTCAGACCAGACAAATATAGTTATATACTTCATCAGAGCATAATAATATTCTGTTTTGTTTTTCATTGCTCAGGGGGGTAAGCTATCAAGACAGATACCATAGACTATGTTTCCATAGAAGATCTGGTGAACAAAGGGAAGGAAAAATATCAATACCTGATCGAGAACACCAATGATATAGTTTACATCACAAATGCAGAAGGTATCATTCTTTACATCAGTCCCCAGATCAAACGATATGGATTGGATCCTGAAGAGATGGAAAACAGCCCTTTTGCAGATTATATCTATCCAGAAGATTGTGAAAAGTTAACCTCAGATTTCCAAAAAGCAATGATGGAAAAAAATGCCCCAACCAGCATCTTCAGATTATCTGACAGTGAGGGGAATGTACACTGGATCGAGAACTACCCACACTTCCAGAGCGATAAAGATGGCAACTCCAGGGGATTGATCGGCGTACTTCGAGATGTGACCAGACAAAAGCTTGTAGAAGATGAGCTCAAACAGTATCGTGATCATCTCGAAGAGCTCGTAGAAATAAGAACATCTGAACTGAAAAAAGCCAATGAACAGCTCAAAATGGAGATAGTTGAAAGAAAACGTGCTGAAGAGAATTTAAAAGAAAAAGAACAGCACATAACCACTCTTTTTGATGTTGCTCCGATAGGGATCGGACTTTCATGTGACAGGAAGATACTGTATGCCAATGAAGAGGCTTACAACATACTTGGATACTCAAAAGAAGATATCCTCGAAAAGGACACGCGCATGTTCTACCCATCTGATGAACATTACAGGCTCGTCGGGGAAGAAGTGGAGGCTGTTATAAAGGAAAAACGCACGAGAACTACACAAACCCAATTCATGCATAAAGATGGAAGGATCATTGATATTTCCATGAAACTTGCACTTCTGGATCCTGAAGATAATCCCAGGAGGATAATATACACATTGCAAGACATTACGGAAATAAAAAATTACGAGAAAGCTATCAAGGAAAAGGAAGCAAAGATCAGAAGTGTATTCCTTGCAACACCGACAGGAATTGGAGTGGTTTGGGACAGGGTTTTCAGAGATGTTAATGACAATATGTGTGAACTGGTGGGATATTCAAGAGAGGAAATTGTGGGAGTTAATACAAGATTTCTTTATCCTGATGATGAAGAATACAACAGGATCGGCAATATATTGAAAGGGTTTGGCAAAGATAAAGCTCCGATCCAGACACAGGGTAAATGGATACGAAAAGATGGGAAAAAAATTGATGTTGCCTTCACTTTTGCCCTTATAGATCCAAAGGACCCTCCGGCAGGAATTACTTTTACAGTAGAAGATATCACTGAAAAATTACTGGCTGATGAAAAGATATGCAACCTGACACAGTTCCAGCAGACTGTTATTGAAAATGCAGATATCTGGCTCAACGTTCTTAACGAAAATGCAGAAGTTGTTATATGGAACAAGGCTGCAGAAAAGATAAGTGGATACTCCAGAAAAGAGATTATTGGTACTACTAAGGTATGGGACCTGGTATATCCGGAAAAAGAATATCGGGATGAGATATTTGCAGAGGCCAAAGCCATTTTAGAAGAAGGTAAGCGAGTAGCAGGGTTTGAGACCACCATCACAAGAAAAGATGGAGAGGAGCGCATAATATCATGGAACTCGAGAAACATTGTTAATGAAAATAGAAAATTCATAGGGTCGATAGCTATTGGAAATGATGTTACGCAACTCAAAGAGGCTGAAAAGGTCCAGAGAACATATTTCCATTTCCTGCAGGAACTTATAGATGCTATCCCCTTACCTGTGTTCTACAAGAATAAAGATGGGATATATCTTGGATGCAACAAAGCATTTGAGGATTTTATAGGAATTAAAAAAGAAGAGCTTGTAGGAAAAACTGTTTTTGAATTGTGTCCTGATGATCTTGCACCAAAATATTATGAAAAGGACAACGAACTTTTTGAAAAGGGTGGAATACAGATCTATGAGTCATGGTGCGAATCAGTAGATAGTTCAAGACGTAGAGTGATGTTCAACAAATCCTTATTTACGGACCTCAATGGAGAAATTGCCGGGCTTGTCGGAGCAATTATTGATGTGACAGAGATAAAGGAAACTGAGGAAATGCTCAGGAAATATGCAAAACAACTTGAGAACTCAAATGAATTTAAAGATATTTTCACAGACATCCTCAGCCATGATCTTCTGAACCATGCAACTATCATAGATGGATATACTAATCTTTTGCTTATCGAAGAAGATGATGAAAATAAGTTACAGAAACTTGACAGAATTGATAACACAAATCAAAAGCTCATCGAAATTATAGAATGTGTGGCAGCTTTTGCCAAATTGGAATCAACGGATGAGATCGATTTTGAACCTGTGGATATTACAAAGATCCTGAATGATTGCAGACTTCATTTTGAATACCAGGCAGCCCAGAAAGAAATGAAGATCATACTTGGAACAAAAGGCAGGTATGATGCACTTGTAAACCCGATGATAGAAGAAGTTTTTGCAAATCTTATATCAAACGCTGTAAAATACAGTCCTGAAAATGAAAATATCAAAATTGACGTGAAAGACCAGAAGGAATACTGGAAGGTCACAGTCGCGGATTCAGGAAAAGGAATTGCTGATAAGGACAAAGACCTGATATTCGACCGTTTCAAGCGAGCAGCAGGAAATTACAAAATAAAAGGAAGTGGGATTGGGCTTGCAATTGTCAAGAGGATAGTTGAACTCCATGGAGGAGAAGTTGGAGTAGAGGACAATCCGGAAGGGGCTGGCAGCGTATTCTGGGTAACATTAAAAAAAGCGTAAATCATAATTAATACGGAGTACTATTTATTGAGAACGGAGGGAATTAAAGTGGAAGATTTTACAAAAGAAGAACTTGCAAAATACAACGGTAAGGATGGAGCAAAGTGCTACATGGCTTATCAGGGAAAAGTCTACGACGTAACTGAAAGTATGCTATGGGATGATGGAGATCACCAGGGAATGCATGAAGGCGGTATAGACCTTACCGATGAGATGGACGACTCCCCTCATGATGATGACGTCATGGAAGAGATCCCTGTTGTTGGAACATTGATAGATTAAAGATCTTTTTTGAGGGATGGATGATCCCTTTTAAGGACATGACTGAAATGCCCACACGTATTTTTTTACACTTTTTTCAAATATATTGCCTAATCGTCCATCGTGCATACCATAACAAACCCAAAGCGGTAATTTATGCCTATTTAATGGAAAAATATATAAGCAGATTCTCCGACTTGAACTCATGAACAAGTATGTCGTGAAATGTCCTGAGTGTAAAGAAGTGCAGGATCCGTATGCATTACATTGTCCAAATGACGATGCATTGCTGCGCACAGAGTATTCTAAGAAACAGATCGAACCGGCAGACATGCCCGGGATCTGGAGATATTACGACTGGCTCCCGGTAAACGGCATAATCGAGGAAGGTTCCGGCAGACCTGTGACATACAGAAGTGAGGAGTTTGCAAAAGAGCTCGGACTTAGCGACCTGAACATCACTTTCAATGGCTATTGGCCTGAAAAAGAAGCTTTCATTAGAACATGCAGCTTCAAGGACCTCGAGTCCTTCCCCACAATGCAGCGCTTAATTGAGAATAATGAAGAACGTATAATGGTAGTCGCATCTGCCGGCAATACCGCCAGGGCATTTGCACATGTGGCATCCATAACAGGGCAGAAATTACTGCTGATAGTACCAAAGAACAGCACACATCGACTCTGGACAACGGATGAGAACTCGTCCTCCATCTGTACGGTGACCGTGGATGGGGACTATTACCAGGCTATTGCAATGGCAGAAAAGATAGCAGCAAGAGATGATTTTGTAAGCGAAGGTGGTGCTCGAAACGTTGCCAGAAGGGATGGGATGGGGACCGTGATGCTGGATGCAGTACTTACTACCAAAAGCCTACCACACCACTATTTCCAAGCAGTTGGAAGCGGAACAGGCGGGATCTCAGCCTGGGAAGCATCGATCAGGCTCCTTGAAGACGGTCGTTTTGGCAACAACATGCCAAGGCTTCATCTTGCGCAGAACCTGCCATGTGCACCACTCTACTCATTATGGACAGGCATTGAACTTACAGGCCGCTGTCCTGAAGAAATGCATGATGATGTACTCTACAACAGGAAGCCGCCATATTCAGCGATCGGCGGTGTGAAAGATGCACTGGATGATACGAACGGAATGATCTACGGGATAAGTAACAAGGAAGCTGAATCTGCGCAGAACCTCTTCGAGGAAAGTGAAGGTATCGACATACTGCCGGCACCCGGTGTTGCCTGTGCTGCACTGATCAAGGCTGTGGATTCTGGCGAGATCAAAACTGATGATCAGATCGTACTGAACATAACCGGAGGGGGACAAAAACGACTGGAAGAAGAATTCCCGACACAACAACTGGAGATCGGTCTTACTGTATCCCCCACAGACCCGGATGCGGAGAGAAAGATACTGGAAAAGGTATCCGAACTTTTCGGGAAAGGAGGTTACTGATATGAGCAATTCTATCAAGCTGACGATCATCGGAGGCGTTAACAAGGATGGTACAAAGGAACTGGTGGAAAGAGTTGAACTAAATCCGGGAGATATCCTCGGAATAGTCGGCCCCACGGGTTCCGGAAAAAGTACACTCATCGATGATATCGAACAACTTGCACAGGGTGATACGCCAACCAGACGCAGGATACTTATCAATGATGAAGAACCGGACACAAAAATGAGGGTTGATCCTCGCCTGAAACTTATAGCACAGCTTTCACAGAACATGCATTTCCTTGCTGACATGAGCGTTTCTGAATTCCTGCAGATGCATGCCAGAAGCCGTGGAAAAGACCCTGAGCTTATGCACAAGGTCATCGAGCTGGCAAACATACTTACAGGAGAACCCATCCACGAAGAGGACCAGCTTACCGTCCTGAGTGGTGGACAGTCACGTTCCCTCATGACCGCTGACATAGCAGTGATCAGTGATTCACCCATCGTGCTTATCGATGAGATCGAGAACGCAGGGATTAAAAAACAGGAAGCATTGGACCTTCTTGCAGGTGAAGGGAAGATAGTAGTGGTAGTCACACACGACCCTGTACTGGCACTTATGGCATCCCGCAGGATAGTCATAAAGAACGGAGGGATGACCGATATAATCACAACGAGCGCTGAAGAGAAGAATGTCGGAGATCGTGTCTCAGAAGTTGATAACTGGTTGATGGACCTTCGCGAGATCATTAGGCGAGGGGAGATCGTGGAAGGTGTCGTATGAAATTAGTAGTTGTTGCAGGAACCCCGGGATCCGGAAAAACGTCTGTATTATTGCATACCATACAGGCCCTGAAAAGGCGTGGCAACAAGCCTGCAGTCGTCAAGGTCGACTGCCTCTGGACAGATGATGACAAGAGATTTGGAAGGCTTGACGTGCCAATTCGAGTAGGTCTTGCAAGGGATATGTGCCCTGATCATTTTACAATCTATAATACAGAGCCCATGCTGCAATGGGCAGAAGAGGAAGGTGCAAACGTCCTGCTCAATGAGACCGCAGGACTATGCTTAAGGTGTGCACCATATCCGGATTCATGTCTGGCGGTCTGTGTCATCGATGTGACCACCGGTCCGAACACACCACTGAAAGTCGGACCACTGCTAACAACAGCCGATATCGTGGTCATGACAAAGGGCGACATCGTCTCACAGGCAGAACGTGAGGTATTCAGGGAAAGGGTACTGGAAGTCAACCCTGAATGTATGGTTGTAGAAGCTAACGGGCTTAGTGGAAAAGGCGCCATCGAACTTGCAGAGCTAATAGAAGATTCTGTTGAAGCAGGAAAAGATATGGAACTCAGGTATAACCCCCCACTTGCGATCTGTACCCTTTGCAGCGGTGAAAAACGTGTTGAGCGCAAGTACCACATGGGAGTTCTCCGACACCTTGATGGATTCATGGAATATAAGGGAGAGTGAACAATGGAAGAGATCGTTGAGCTGCTTCCCGGATATAATTGCGGCAAATGCGGATACAAGCAATGTCGTGATCTTGCAGATAACATGAGAAAAGCTGAGGACATCGGCCTCTGCCCATTCATGGGAAAGCAACAGTTTGCTAAGAACAGGAAGAAGCTGAAGGAACTGTTAAAGGACAGGTCTGACGGAACCAATATTATTGGTGTGATCGACGGCCTCGAGGCAGATTTTACCCTTGCACCACTGTCCGGTGAACCAACTTGCCGGGAGGATATTCATCCTATCGACGGCACCGAGCTCAAAGCAGGCGATCTTGTAAGGTACAGACCGCTTGGTTGCCCTATAACCCATTTTGCAAAGGTCATTGAAGCATCCCGAGGAATGAACACCATCCACATGGTAGGACCACTCCAGCGTCTTGGAAATGAAGATGTTGAATTTATCGATGCAGGGATATGCCTGATATTCGCTTTTGATGGAAAGGTCGAAAAAGGACGCATCCCGAGAGTAGGTGAGACTGTGAAGTTCATCCCCACGCATTGCATGATGCAGAAAGTTCATTCAGGTATCATAGTGGGAGTGGAAGAAAGGAATGTAAGGATCGAAGCCATCGACCTGAAAGTGTGGTGAGAACATGGACCCAAGCATATCGGTATTCAATGGAATGAGAATGATAGGCATCGACCTTGTTGTCAGTGTACCCTGTATCAACCTGAAGGATATACTTCCAATGATAGACAGCGACCCAAACATGATCCATGTGCCTGTGACCCGTGAAGAAGAAGGTGTAGGCATCTGTGCCGGCGCTTACATGGGAGGAAAGGTTCCGGCAATGCTCATGCAGAACTCAGGACTTGGAAACTCCATCAACGCACTTGCATCCCTGAACAAGCTGTTTCACATCCCCCTGCTCCTTATCATGAGCCACAGGGGTGTAGAAGGTGAAACTATCTGTGCCCAGGTACCTATGGGTCAGCTTACTCCATCTTTACTTGATGCACTTGACATACCATATGTAGTGCCTAGCATAGACAATGTGGAAGAAACAATACTTCATGCATGGAAGATCGCATCTGAAAAAGGAAGGCCTGTTGCAGTCCTTCTGGAGATCGGATTCTGGGAGGCAGAATGAAACGCTTCGACGCGATCTCAATGATAGCCAAAAAGGCAGAAGAGAAAGATTCACTCATAGTATGTAACATCGGATATCCCTCAAGGGAACTGCATCACCTGAATGACAGGGCGGGGAACTTCTACATGCTTGGCTCCATGGGCCTTTCATCCTCCATTGGACTCGGACTTTCCCTTTCGGTTCCGGAGAGACATGTTATCGCAATAGACGGAGATGGCTCTGTCTTAATGAACATGGGCACTTTTGCAACCATTGCACACCAGAGACCTGACAACTACCTGCTTGTTGTGATAGACAACGGCACTTATGGTTCGACCGGGGACCAGCCTACGGCCACATCCCTTGGAACTGACCTTGGTGCTATTGCAAAAGGAGCAGGGATACAGGAAGTTCATATAGTCGATAATGAAGATGATCTGGAAAATATGCTCAAAAAAGTTGACAGGGGAGTTCTGGTTGTACGTGTGGATGCCGGAAATGCAACCGTGCCTGTGATCTGCCTGTCCCCTGAAGAGATAATCGAGCGCTTCATGACTGAATGTGCCCGACCATCTGAGTAAGTCTGAAAGAACCTTCCAGGATCTTTTCTTTTAATTTTTCTGAAAGCTCCAATGCTCTCTTTTTGTCAGACTGGCGCAAGACAATCGGAACGTTCGCCGAATGCTCACCTAGCTCGAAATTGATGGAACCCATCTTACCGGTGAATACATCCCCCACACACAAAGTTGTGCACAGGCCACAGTTAAAGCATGCATACCGATCAAGCCTAACCTCGTCCTCATCAAAGCTTATGGCGGCCATAGGACAATTCTCCTGAGGTTCGCATAAAGCACAATTGATACATTCTTCCGGATCGAACGTTACTTCCAGATCCACATCCTCCCACACATCGCCATAGGTGGAATAACCCACACATGCCCTTTTGTCCACAGCCATTACTGACATCTTGATCTGCCTGTCACGCTCTGCTATTGCATCCACTACTGAAGGATCGGTCACAGCTATGGGTACAGCCCATGAAACAATGCATTCCGGACCAACTGACGTGAAAAAACCACCCATGTATTCAGGGTCCATATCGTGCATATCCGCAAAAGCCGCAAGATTTGGTTTTTCTTTAGCACTACGGGTACCGGCACCCAGTATGAACCCTTCTGAGCCGTTCATAAGGATGCGTGTTCCAATACCAATGGACCGAAGAAGCGGGTCGTTCTTTACAGGATTGATCTGCCCACATCCGGAGATCGTGGCCTCTGTGAGCCTTGGTCCGAAGTCGATCGCATGGAATATGGAAGATACGGTATCATCAGAGGTGTTAACAAAAGCTGAATAGTTCTTGAAAGCATGCCGGGTACCATACATCATGGCATATGGCATATCGTCAAGTGTAACTTGTGTCGTGAAGGTTACATCACCATCAGTGACTACCTTCACATCAACCGGATTGCCTGCTGCAAGATCACGGAAAAGATGTCCGGCACCATAGTGGTGATCATCCAAACTGTGATCGGTACCAAAGAGCATCAGATCAAGGATACCAAGCCTTTCATTGGGACAGGGACCTACATGAGCAGGAACCCCGTTCATATAGACTTCCTTCGCACGCAGGAAACTGCAGGGCGCGTCCACAGGAAATGAAAGGATCGCATAGGTCCCACTCATGATCGCACGTGTCGCTGCTGTCACAACATCCACGTTTTCGATATTTTCCCCGCGATCTGCAAGTTCACATACCTCCTGTGCAGTAAGCACAATAGCTTCACCTTTTCCGATGCTTTCATTTATACTTTCAATGCTACGCTCCATAGTAACCCTCCAGATTACTTATTCCACATCCCCGCCCGCAAATAGCGGATCTGCTTTTGAGATCATTTCAGGCGTACCCATCAGTACGACCACGTCACCTGAGATCAGGGAAATATTAGCATCCGGACTTGCAAGAATTTCTGAGTTCCGTCGGATCGCAAGTATCGTTACGCCATATTTCTTTCTCAGGCCAAGCTGAGTTAGTGTTTTTCCAACCACATATGAAGATGCCTTTACCCTTACATTCGTAATGTTCATTTCCGGAATATCAACTTCCATGTCATAGATGTTCATCGTACCTGACAACGTCCTGAACATCTCATAACCGTCTGATCGTATCTCTGAAACCAATTTATCGATCTCATCCTTTGGAATAAGATATCTCTTCATCAATCTTACAAAAATCTCGATGGATGTCTCAAACTCCTCCGGAATGACCTCATTTGCACCCAGTGAATACAAAGGTTCCATTTCCTGCAGATACTGCGTACGCGTAATAATGTGCAGATTGGGATTTAATTTCCGGGAAAGTGCAACCGTTCTTCGGGTTCCCGCCGGATCGGATATACATACCACAAGTACCCTTGCATTCTTGATGTCCGCATGCTCCAGTACACCTTTCTGGGAAGAATCACCATAATATACCAATTCACCTTTTAGCTGTTCCTTTCTCACGGTTTCCGGATTGGTGTCGAGAACTATATAAGGAATTCCTGCCACTGTTGCTGCCTTTGCAACGGTCCTGCCATTGAACCCAAATCCTGCAATGATCAGATGATCTTCAAGATGGGTCTTTTTGCTCAGAACATCCTCCATCGCCCCGGGGTGAAAACCACATTTGAGCTTTGATGGCAGAGGTAGGTTCACTACCCTGTCCGCGACCCTGGGTGAAAGTGACATGACAGATGAAGTTACTGCCATTGTAAGGATAGAAACCACAAGGAACAGCTGGTACACATTCTGATCAAGAATACCATATTCCAAACCGAATCTGGACAGAACGAATGAGAACTCACCAACCTGTGCAAGTGCAAGTCCGCCCAGAATTGCTGTACGCATAGGAAATCCAAGTAAGTAGGATGCAAAGCCAGCTATGACTGATTTTAACAGCAGTACCCCGGCAGCCACAAGTATGAACAATACCGGAGCCTCAAAGAAGTGACCGATGTCAAGCAGCATCCCTATGGAAATAAAGAAGAAGCTCATGAAAATATCACGGAAAGGAATGAGATTACTAAGTGCCTGATGGCTGTACTCGGATTCAGAAATGATCAAACCTGCAAGAAAAGCACCTAATGCCAGGGACAGGCCCATGCTGGATGTCAGCCATGCGACTGAAAGGCATACGACAATGATGCTCAGGAAGAAAAGCTCTGAATCGCGGGTCTTTGTGATCTGATAGAGAACGGTTGGAACGATCCACTTCGCACTGGCCATGACCAGAACGACCAGGCCTATACCTTTTGCAATTATGGGAAGAAGTGCTGCATCTCCGGCAGAACCCACCCCTGCTAAGAACGGAGTCACCAGAATCATTGGAACCACAATAACATCCTGATAAAGCAGGATTGCAAGAGACAAACGTCCATGAGGAGCATGCAACTCGCCCCGCTTCTGCAAAAGCTTGAGCACGATAGCCGTACTACTAAGAGAGAACAAAAAACCAATAAAAACAGATTCCGCAAAACCGGCCCCTATCCACGAAGATATGAAATATACAACTGCTATTGTAAGCAGCACCTGAATGGAGCCACCGATCAGAACAGCCCGCTTTATGCTCCAGAGATCCTTTAAAGATAGCTCAACACCGATGGTAAAAAGCAACAGTACGATACCGATCTCGGCAAGTACTTCTACTTCTTCAATGGCATCTATGAGACCATAGCCATGAGGACCTAATAGCATACCCGTGAAAAGAAATCCGACAATTATGGGTATATGAAGACGGTGACAGAAATAAAGGATCGCAATGGAAAGACCGAAAATGATTGTAAGATTATTTATTATGAAAGATTCCATTAAGCCTTCCCCCGAATAAATATCAGAGATATCCTGATGTAATCTCTGTTTCAGGTAATATATAAGATAATAAGATATTGAAATAGATAAAAAGACAGGTCATATTAGAGATATGACCATCCGGACCTGAAAGTATCAGGAACTCTCTACACCAAGAAGGCTTGCAAGTTCCAGACCTTCACTTCCAAACTCTGAAAGCTGGTCGAAAAGTTCAGTCTTACTCACATATTTCTCAGTACGGGTTCCATCATTCTGCTCGATCTTTATTGTGATCTCATTTTCAACATACCCTCGATCAATGCATTCGTTGATGATGTCCGTGAACTGTTCAGCTATGAGCTTCAGGCAATCGAATGTCTGGTTGTTACGAATAGCATCTTCGCCATCGATCATAAGCTTGACAAGGGTCTTCCTCTTAACATGAGACCGTATATAATCTTTAACCGCATCGAGCATTGATCTTACATTCTCTTCTTTGACAGAGTTCATGAGTGCCGGGTCTGCAGTGGTCTCATTGCCATCATAATAGATAACAAGGGAATCTCCACCCATATCGACCTTTAAACGCTTGGTAGCTTTCTTGTTAACGAACATTGCACTAATGTGATGATCATCAAAATCAAGGGTCGAAAGACGGAAATCGGATACATCTTCCAGCTTCACTTTATCTTCCTTGTATATGATACCGGACCTTGTCCAGGTCGGCAAAAAGAGAGTGCCGAATAATCCTCTTATTGTTGCAGAGCTATCGGTGAAGGTAAGTTCTGACTCATATTCCATTCCGGCAACAGTGGACGTAAGCTTACCCCGCAGAACATTCCGGTCCATGGAAGCAAAATACTTTTCTGTTGTGCCATAAACGCCACCTTCAAAGAAGGGATCGAGTATGGAGAGGATCTGTCGTTCCACATCATCCAGTCCGGCATCAATATCCTTGTTAATACTCTCGATCTCGGAAAGCATGGCACCTGAACTCTTGTTGAAAGAAGCCTCACATGCATCAAGAATGGAATTCCTGTAATCAAGGAGATCTTTTACTTCAAATTCTCCAGTGGTCTTGTCAATGAAATCCAGGATATTACTATTAGTGGACTCCAGTTCCCCAGATCCGGTCTCCAGAGAAATTCGCCTGCCTATCAGATCATCGTTCTTCTCAATGGAAGCATTCTCAATAGGAAGGACTTTGCTGGATGTGTAAACAAAATCCTGAAGGTCCTGTATAACATCCCTCTGGATAGATAATTCATTAGAATCTTGAAATGTATATTTCATGCGGCTCCCCAATTCGACTAATTCTTATTGGGTTAATTCTTATAGTGCAAACGTTAAATAGATTGCGTAGGCAGCAGCGATTCTGCTGCCCCTATCAGATTATCCAAGAACTGCCCTTACAGGGTCAAGTATCTCATTGATGTACTTGCCGGCACCGTTCTTCAGGTCCATTGGGTGAAGACTTCCGTCTGCAAATACTGTCTCAAGTTCTGCATAGCTCTTGCATACAAGGTCGCCACCAAACTTTTCCGGCCTTTCGAAGACGATCTCATCGTAGCGGGGCATTATGTGATACTTGAATAGCTCAAGCATCGGATTATCTTCAATAACACCTGCAGGACAGAATGCTTTCTTAAGCTTCTTAGTAATGGATGCTGCATCATCATCCACTGAAATGTAGTTCTCGTTGGATGATGACATTTTAGTACCATCCAGTCCGAGAAGTATAGGAGTGTGGATACATAAGGGGGCCTTGAAGCCAAGTCCTGGAAGACCTTCCCTTGCAAGCATGTGGATCTTTCTCTGGTCAATACCACCTACTGCAACATCTACTCCGAGAAGTGCGATATCGACAGCCTGCATGATCGGGTAGACCATCTGGGAAACCTTTGGATCTTCCATCTTTCTTCCGACCTCATCCATGCTTCTCTTCGCCCTGTTCAGTGAAGTGGACTGGGTGAGCTTGAGCACATTGAGCATGTATTCGGGAGAAAGCTGGAAATCAGAGCCATATACGAAATTAGTCTTTTCCGGATCAAGTCCCAGTGCAAGGAAACATTCCTTGTTGTAGTCCGCAGTCTTGCGCACTTCTTCCATGGTACCTTTCTGGTTCAGGTAGGCATGAACATCCGCAAGAAGAACAGTGATCTCGAATCCTGCTTTCTGAAGGTCCATCAGCTTGTTCACAGTAAGAACGTGACCCATGTGGATCTTCCCACTAGGTTCGTAGCCGGTATATGCTGAAGGGTGTTCCTTGGTTTCCAGCAATGTTGTAAGCTCCGCTTCTGTGACAATCTCCTGTACATTTCTTTTAATAAGGTCGATCTTTTCCATGAATTCACCTTCGATGTCATAGTATAACTATAAAATGACCACTATGAATGATGGAACCTTAAACTCAGGTCATGACCATATAGGTTACGGTACATCAGCAGCCAATATAGGGCAGCACACCCATCAGCGACCCAAATATTTTTTCAAAAAATCATCCCCTTCCTCAGACGAGAACATGGGAATATCCCAATCCTGGACCACTTTAGACCTTTTGCTCCGGGTCTTTTCATTTTTCACGGGGTCAAAACCGGTCTTATGATACTCGGTCTTGTGTATGACAACACCCCTTTTTTGCCATGATGGGACCTTATCAAGGTTTATGCCACGCTGGAACAGCATCTCATGTATATACTGAGCTTTCTTGCCCCTGATAGCAGCCGCAGCTTCACTTTCGTTCAGGCCTTCCGAACGCAGCGTGTAGTACCCATATGAACTTACACAATTTCTCCAGGCCTCGTTCTGGCGCCAGATCAGGTACTCCGGGACCTGCCCTTTTTCGATCGGAATGATCCGGGAATCAAAGGACACAGGCTCGTCGAGACCCATCTTTATGGTAAAAGCACTGCTAAGGTAGCTGGCGACCACAGAATCAAGCTTCTCTACCCTGCCATCAAAAGGCAGGTCAAAGAAAAGAATGCTCGCCTCATCAGAAAAAGTATATGCTAACGCTGCACTCATTCCGCTTTTTTTGAAGAAAAGTTCCAGAGAATCTGCCATGGCAGATGCAAACCTTTCATCATACGGCTTTTCGCAACCAAGCCGTGACAGCGTATGTTTGAACGTCCTGCCATCAACGCGTATGATAACAGGAGGAATGCAGCGCAGACCTGAATAGATCTCCCGCTGTTTCATGAGAAGTATCAGTCTTCTTTTTCTTCCTCTTTTGCAGGTTTCTTGAACCTTTTAACGATATCACGTATGAGGACAATATCCCCTGTAGTTACCACCCAGCGGTATGGAAGGATGACCCCTCTTGTTGCAACATCGAAGATGTCACGGTTGATGTCTGAAAGAGCAAGGCCGGAAACGACCCTCTCATCCACATCAAAAACGAGATCGTTCACTTTTCCCACATACGTACCCTGATTCGTATACACATTTAACCCAAACAGTGATGTTATATCTGCGCGCATGATAGCCCCTGTTGTATTGATCTATTGAAATTGTAAATATGATTTACATGTTGATAATATATATAAAATGCGTACTCTTACGCCCTAAAACATTCCGAGCAAAATTAATAAAAAAGGTATTAAAAGCTACACATATGTGTGTTAAAATTCCCTCTGCATGCATTTCTAATTGCAAAAAATGCCTCTGCTGTTCGATTTGATTTTAAACCTACTTAATGCACCAAAAATTATCTAACGAGAATGCCCATATATTTATACAGTTGGGCTCTTTTCTAATATATGGTCAGTGGGTTCGCAGATATTTGGATTTCTATGATAAAGAATAATTTCCAGATGCTTGGCTTGGATGACTCAAAACCTAGAGGGATAATTATTCTTGGAATCCTTTTCGGTTTGGGTGCAGTACTCCAAATCATTTTCAGTTTTACAGGATACCCGCTATATGTTATGGGTTATTCCTTACAGTCAGGATTTGCGATTTATGTTTACCTCCTTTATGCGTTGGTTTCTGTGAGTCTGGCATACGGATTCCTTAAATTGAAAAAAGTCGCATTTTATTTTGCAATCCTGTGGTTTTTGTGGGGTGCAGCCAATGGAATATCCAATTACCTGATGCTGGCAGATTTAGAGGTGATTGCAGATGGTGCTCTCAGCTTTGTATTTTTAGCTTATATATATTCAAAAAAGAGATATTTTGTGAATTGATATTCATTATTATTCTATAAGCATACTATTTATCAAAGAAGAACCACTTTCCACAATTTGCTATTTTTAATTGTTGCATTCGCTTACAAATACTAATGACTTAGCACCAAACTTTTAACAAAACCTAAAGCTTTACTCTTAGAAACGCACCATAATTAAATAGAAGTATAGCTGAAAAGTCCAGAGGGGCAAAAGAACATGCTTACAAGCACCTACATACATATTCCCGGCATAGGGAAAACAATTGAAAAACGCATATGGGAGAGCGGGCACTCCCAGTGGGACGAATACCTGGAACACCAGGACTACATTTCAATACCTGCAACGAGAAAAGAGAGGATCGAAAAGGGGATCAGTGAATCGAAGGATCACCTTAAGATGAGGGATTTTGAATACTTCGCCAATTGCCTCCCGGGTGCAGAACACTGGAGAGCTTTTGAGCATTTCTCGGATTCTGTCGCTTATGTTGATATTGAGACTACCGGCCTGTCTGCAAATAGTTCCTGCATTACCGTGGTCGGGATCTACGACGGAAAGGATGCGAAAACATATGTCAAAGGCATTAACCTTGATGATATCGTGGAAGAGCTGGAAAAATACGAGCTTCTGGTCTCATTTAACGGAGCGCGCTTCGACCTGCCGTTCATCAAGCACGAATTCCCTGAAATAAATTTCAACCAGCTTCACGTCGATCTTATGTATCCGCTGCGCCGCATTGGACTCACAGGAGGACTTAAGGCCATCGAGAAAAAGCTGGGGATACAGCGAACTGATGATACGGTCGACATCACCGGCTTCGATGCGGTAAGGCTGTGGCATGAATACGAGCATGGAAATGAGGAATCACTTGACCTTCTTCTTGAATACAACCGGGAAGATATTGTCAACCTAAAGACCATTATCATGCAAACGTACCCGCAGTTCATCGAAAGGACATTCCAGAAAACCCTCGGAAAATGAGATCAATCGTCATTCTTTTACTGCAATATACGAAGGATGATCAAGTATAATGAAACCGGACATATCCAATATTCCTAACCTGCCGGGCGTCTACCTGATGAAGGACGGCTCCGACAACATCATCTACATCGGAAAGGCAAAATCCCTGAAGAAAAGGGTCAGCCAGTACTTCCAGTCCGGAAAGAACCATTCTTCAAAGACCAGGGCAATGGTCAGGAAGATCGAGGACATCGACTACATTGTCACCGATTCCGAAGTTGAGGCATTGATACTTGAGGCCAATCTTGTAAAGAAGAACAGGCCGCATTACAACATCGACCTGAAAGATGACAAACGTTATCCTTACGTCAAGGTCACGGTCAACAAGAAATTCCCGAGGATATTCATAACACGCAAGAGGCTAATGGACGGAGCCCTTTATTTCGGGCCTTATACAAACGTCAAGCCTGTACGCCGTACACTTGACATGATCTCGCAGGTGTTCAGGATCAAGCGGTGTAACCGGAAGGTAGACGGGAAGAGAACACGTCCCTGTCTTAATTATCATATCGAACGCTGCTATGCGCCATGCAACGGTTCCATTTCAGAAGAAGAATACCGCAGGAACGTTATGGAGGCAGTGAAGTTCTTCAAAGGGGAGACCTCAGGAATTATCAATTCCCTTCAGGAAAAAATGCAGGAGCATGCAAAAGCACAGGAGTTCGAAGCTGCTGCTGTGATGCGTGACCAGATAGCCGCCCTCAAAAGCCTGTCCGAGCAGCAGACAGCTACCGCCGGCAACAATGACAGTGACCTCATAGCCACGGCAGCTGATGAGGATAACATATTCGTGCAGATATTCTATATCCGTGACGGGAACATGGTCGGTAAGGCTGACTTCTCACTTTCATGGGGAGATGCAGCGGGAAATATCACCAGGATCGTCGCGGAGTTCATTAAGCAATATTACCAGGATGCACCGGTGCCTCCGGAGATCCTTGTGCAATATCCTATACCTGAAAAAGAACTTATCACAAAATGGCTCTCCGAAAAAGCATCCAGAAGTGTCAGTATACAGGTGCCTGCAAGAGGAGATAAGAAAAAACTACTCGACATGGCTGCAAGGAATGCGGTCATGACAATGGAACAATCACATATCAAGAGAAGTGACAGGGAAAATGCCCTGCAGGCACTGGTACAGCTTCGTGATGAACTCTCACTTCCTACCCTGCCGGTACAAATAGAGGGCTTTGACATATCCAACATATCAGGAACTGATGCCGTAGGATCACTTGTAGTATTTAACAATGGAATGCCTGCAAAGGATAAGTACAGGCATTTCAACATCAAGACCGTAAAGGGCATCGATGACTTTGCCATGATGGCAGAAGTGGTCAAACGCCGGTACAAGAAGCAGAAAAATGAGGACAACAAAATGCCTGACCTGATCCTCATTGACGGTGGCCCGGGACAGGTTGGTGCAGCAATGGGATCGCTTAAGGAACTGGGACTGGACATCCCCCTGGTCGGTCTGGCAAAAAGGTTCGAGCACATCATTGTCCCGAAGGAAGGGGAGGATGATGTTGTCATACTTCCACATACTTCTGATGCGCTCAGGATGCTCATGCAGGTAAGGGATGAATCCCACCGCTTTGCAGTTTCTTCACATCGGAGAAGAAGGACTGCAAGGTTGTCCCATTCGGAACTGGATTCAATACCAAGCATCGGTTTGTCCAGAAAGAAAGCACTATTGAACCATTTTGGGTCCATTGAGAAGATAAGACGGGCGTCTGTGGAAGAGCTTGCGGAAATAGAAGGTATCAGCGGAGGGCTTGCTGAGAAGATCGCAGAGCATTTCAAGAACAAGCAGGATTGAAAGTCGACAGTGGACAGGATCGATACTAATACAGCCTCATGCATTATTCAGGGACGGATGAAAAAGAGACACACTTAAACTCAGGCTTTGAAACTGAGATAGTATTTTATTACCGAAGTATCTTAATGTCGAAACCGGATATTACATACAGAACAGCAAAAGGTGATGGAAGTTAATTCTATAGAAGAACAGATCAAGGATACAAAGAAGGAACTGGAGGAAATGCTTGCATACCCTGATGAAAAGCTGATCGATATCATCAAGGAAGTAGGTTTTGAATGTGACCTCTGTGCAAGGTGCTGTACTAAAGAGTTCAACGACCATGTTTTCCTGCTCGACAAGGATACAGAGTTCATTAAAAGTATTGATCCGGGCCTTATCAAGCCTGCACCTTATTACGAGTTCTGCGACCAGAACGGGCGATTCTATGTTTCAGGATACGCACTGAGAACAAAGGAAGATGGAAGCTGTGTCATGCTTGAGAACAAAAGATGTACTATGTATGACAGAAGGCTCACAATCTGTCGGCTCTACCCTTACATGCTCCACAGGGAAACAGATGAGGAAGGAAACCTTGACTGGAGACAGATATCCGGACTTAACGAGCATGGGTGCTACCACTCCGAAATATCGGATGATGAAGCTGAAAAGATAGCTGCAGACACTAAAGCATATGAGGAAGCATACCTTCGTCAGCAGATCGAATTCTTTGAGAAAGTCAGGGATCACTTCAAAAAGAACGGACTTCGCCATGTCAAATCGATCTATGACAGGAAGATGCGTGCTTTTTCCAAAGGCGAAGAGATCGAAGTTTACGTATATTACAAGGACGAACTCGAGCTTTCACGAGCATCCATTGATGACTGAATTTTTTTACTTGACCCAGTTGCCGCTGAGCTTGCCGTCCCTTGCCATCCTTCCCAATACCTTATGAACCGGGTCACTGATGGGCGACGGAACTATGTTCTCATAAGGGGTGGATGGAAGCGGGGCCAGGTAATGTGCCCTTACCTTTCCACCTTTGCGGCATATCCATTTGATCTGTTCAAGTGTGCTCTTCTGATCCTCTTCACGCTCATCCGGAAAACCAAAGATGAAATCCACGATCGGGGTTATTTCATGCTCAAAGCAGCGTTCAATTGCAACTGTGACATCATCTGAAGTATGGCCGCGGAGCATTTCTTTCAATATCCTGTCACTACCGGATTGTGCACCCATGCTGATCGTTCTGTTGGTGCAGTACCGGTCGATCAGGTCCAGGCCCTCGTGAGTTGTGAATTCCGGACGGATCTCTGAGGGAAAGGTTCCGAAATATATATTTTTGTCTCCCATTGAATGTAGCTGTGACAGAAGTTTCTCAACCTTATCAAAACGTGGATGGACCCCATCGCCTCCATAAGCAAAAGCATTCGATGAAGTGAAACGCAGGTCACTGTAGTGTCTTGCGAACTTCAATATGGAATCAATACTCCGATGTCTCATTCGGTTGCCAAATAAACGAGGGGTCTGGCAGTATTTGCATTTCCACGGGCATCCCCTGCTGATCTCAATAGGAGCACGTATGCCTTCCGGATCAAAGCATGGATAAGCATCAAGATCCACGGATTCACGTTTTTCAGTATACTCCACATTACCGTTCTTTCTATATGCTATTCCCCTCACATCAGAAGGACTGTTTCCGCTAAGAAGTGTCCTTACAAGTTCCGGAAGCGTTTCCTCCCCTTCCCCGATAACAACATAATCGAAATGTTCAAGGGTATCCTCCACAGAACCGGATGGATGAGGACCTCCTGCAATGTAAATGGAATCGGTGGAAGAATCGTCGACCTCTGCGAAGATATCTTCTTTCTGTTTAGTTGCAAAGCTGTATATCATGATACCATCATGAGGCTGCTTCACAACCGTGTTATCGGGAACAAGGGGTAAAAGTGCTGCAAGGCTGTAAGTGTTCTTCTGCATCAACCTGAAACAAATATCCACACATCTCACCTCAATTCATGACCAGAGTTAACGGCACTAATGTAAAACACAGGATCCCCAGTATAAAAGTGAGAATTCCAAGTGCCATCCTTTTGTTGTCAAGTATTATTTCATCATTTAAGGGTTTTGGATGACCGGCCAGAGCAAAGAGTAAAAGGAAGAATGACCAGAACAACCAGATGCCTCCATTTTGCTCAAGAACGAAGATCACATACAACGCAAGAGCACCCAGTACCATCGGCATCATGAGGGAGACTTTCCTGGCACGCTCACCTACCATGGCGCGCATGATATGACCGCCATCAAGCTGCCCTGATGGCAACAGGTTAAGAACAGTTACGAGCATGCCCACCCATCCTGCAAATGCAACCGGATGCATCATTTCGGAGGTAGTTCCCATGATCCGGGTTATCGCTTCGAACAGAAGTGGAACCTGAATATCGATCATGATCGTACCAGGATCAGCAGGAAACTCCACCGGCGGCAGTGAAAGACCTATGAAGGTCACGATCACAGATGCTACAATACCTACAAGCGGACCTGCAACTGCTACATCGAACAATGCCCTGCGGTTAGGGATGATACCGCGGTGTTTTATTACGGCGCCCATGGTACCGATAAAAGTAGGAAAGGGAATAAAATACGGAAGCGAGGTTCGCATACCATGCATCTTTGCAGCCATGTAGTGTCCCATCTCATGGGACCCCAATACGAACATTATCGCCAGGGTGAAAGGCAGGCCTTTTATGAAACCGGAAGGTTCGCTGAATATATCCACCCCGAACATTGCTGCACCGGCTAACATGGTTGTAAATACAGTAGCTATTGCCAGCACCACATTGATCCAGATGCGTTCGGGAACATCATGAATAGGAGATGCGATCAGCACATCCTCACCAAGCTCGGACACCAGAGTAAAACGATATCCTTTTGCTCCAAACTTGCCCCATAAACTATTGTTAATGGTTTGCTTATCCGTGGTCGGAACGCCATAGAAGTATATGTCTCCATCAACATATCCCACTTCATAGACCTTAAAAAAAGGATGGACATCCCCGTAAAGGTTCATGACCAAAGCTTCTATTTGCTGATCGTCCAGATGCCCGGAATGAGAGTCGTTTTTTTCCATCATGTCACACTAATGATCTCACTTATCCGGGATATCAATGTAGCCATTGCTGCTGTCTACCCTTATATGATCGCCGTCTGAAAGGACCTTATATGGGTCTTCTTCCAGCCTGTCCACAAGAGGAATATCTGATATGATGGCACCAACTGCCACTATGGGCTCGGAATCTATGTTGATCATGCCTGCTGGCGCTACATTGTTCTTTTTCAGCTGGTAGATCACATATGACCCGACAGTAGAACCTTTTCCATGAGGGAACACCAGGATCTTGTCCTTGATGCACTTGCCATAGATAGCATGTGAAGGGTCCACCACAACTCCGGTCTTTGGGTCAACATTACCTAAGAATGAGAGTGCATCGGTTGACAGGAGTACCTCACCTTCTGCGACACCCCTTGCGATAGTACGGCATTTGATCTTAATTGTCACCACCCACCTTTTTGATACATTCTTCAAGACTACCGATCCTTGCGGCAACCTTGCACATTCCCGGAACATATGCAAGCGCTTTTCCTGAGTTCACCATCATGCAATTATGCCCTTCCGTAGCAGGGGACACGACCATACATGTGTCACAGAGCACTTTTGCCCCACTCTGCTCGATCTGTTTAACAAGTTCAGCGTTCTTCTCGGCAACTTCCCTTGAAGTACATACCCATAGTTCCTTGTCAATTCCTTTTCCTTCCAGAAGCCTGGCAATATTCTCCAGCTCATCTGCTGAACAATGTGGACAGCCAACTGCCGCAATATCGCACTCCAGATCATCGGCGCCTCCGATGACTTCTTCGTAGACCTCATCTATCTGGCTGCGTTCGATCACGATCCGATCTTCAGGATTCGCAAAACCGACCTTTTGTGCTTCAGGTGTTATGTCCTCAACGTGATACAGTGCAACTGCTCCGGATGCTGCCATTGCTGCACCCAGTGCTTTGAGGTTGTCAGATGATGGGGTTGAGGCCATGTAGAAAATAGGAACCCTGTTGCCCACATCTTTTCCTGCAAGATAACCCAGTGCACCGTAATCAGAACCTGATAGTTCACATTCCACGGTCACGGAAACTGTGGGCACACGATTCTCATCAAGATGGTAACCATAGTTCGCTGTCTTTCCCACAAGTGCTGCGGAAAGTGCAGACGGACCGCCTTCACGGTTTGTGCGTGCGCCGATAACTGAATTTGCATAGGATACAGCAGAGGATTCACTCCAGGCAAGGTGGTCACCATAGGTAGCTGAAAAACCTTCAAGATAATAAGGAGTGCATGTGCACATGGAACGGATACCAAGACTTTCGTATGCCTTAATTACCTCCACCTGCTTCTCAGCAAAATCCGGTTCAATGCCCATATCCCGCCAGCGCTGCATATCCATGCCAGCAGGGTTCAGGATAGAAGGCACTTTTACCTTGCCATTGAGGTCAGATATCCATTCAAGTCCCGCATCTCCTATGGTCTTATAGGAAACTCCCGCTATCTGTGCGCTCTTGACAGGTATAAGGCTGTCAGCACCATAGATATCACCAAGTGCGACAAGGATCTCCATTGCTTTCTGCAAGGTTTCCCCGTCCTCACCGTTCAGGGTCCGTTCTTCTTCTTTTGTAAGATGCATGTTATTTTCCGCTTAGCTTAAGATTCATTCCGGCATCTTAGCACGCTCAAAATTCTCTTTTTCTGCAAGCACTTTCGTGGCATCGATACCAACCTTGGTGGTAGTGCCATCAGGTGCGCCTCTGGGGTCAAGTGAACTGCCGCGCACGTTCGGTATTATCATCATATCAGAATCACCCTTTACACGTGTCGCAATGGCAAATTCCACATCCTGCATGTCGAAGATGTCAATATCTTCGTCCACAATTACAACATGCTTGAGACTTGTGTGCGCTGCAAATGCCGCCATGATAGCATTCTTGGCATCACCTTCGGTCTGTTTCTCGATCTGCACAACAGCATGCAGGTAACAGCAACCGCCTTCGGTGAGCACGACATTCTTTACAGTAGTTACTTCTGAAACAGCATTGTAGATCTTTGGCTCATAGGGCACACCCATCATGAGAAGGTGTTCCGGGCCTGCAGGGAGGATGCCGTGATAGATAGGGTCACGCCTGTGCATGATCTTTGTAATGCGGATCACCGGTTCCTTGCGCACAAGGTCGTATGTTCCTGTAATGTCCACGAAAGGACCTTCATCCACCCTTTCCACAGGATCGATGTACCCTTCGAGTATGATCTCTGCATGTGGTACTTTGACACCATTCTCACATTCGAACAGTTCCACAGGAGCACCGCGAAGGGCTGCTGCATACTCGAATTCCTTTCCTGCAGGTACACGAGTCGTGGAAGCAAAAGTGATGACAGGATCTGCACCAAGGACGATGGCAACTGGAAGTGGTTCGTTGTTCTCGGATGCCTTCTTGTGCAGGACGAAGCTATGGCGCGGTGGAACAAGGCGTGCAGCCAGTTTGTCCTTTCCTACTACCATGAGCCTGTGGATAGATGCATTCATCATCCCATCGTACTCAGAAACCACAACACCTGCAGTAATGTAAGGCCCGCCGTCCTTCTCAAAGTGTGTCATAAGAGGGAGCTTTGAAAGGTCAACCTCCTCAGTTATGACCTCCTGTGTCGGGGATGAGTCAACTAGCTTCACTTCTCCATCCGGACGAACTTCAGAAAGCTTCTGGATAATACCATCCTTTGGTACACCGAACATGTCAGCAAGCTCATCCCTGGAACCGAGAAGGTTCATGATGGCCTTCTGGCCGTCAATGTCGTGGAAAAGTATAGGACCATTGCTCTTCTTTGCAAGTCTTGGTGCTTCGAATACCTTCGAAACAGTATCATTGACCTCAACAAGCCTGTCGCTTGCCCTTAGATGATCGATAAAATCTCTGAAACTCATTGTATCGATATAGTAAAAAGTGTCTCTCGATAAATACATTGTCGTCTTTTTTTAAATTCAGCCCTATATAAGTACGTAAAAAAGAGAAATACCTTCAGAAAAAGGAGTTGCTCCCATCGATGATGAAAATGGGTTTGGAAATCAGAACGAAAGGAAGCCGATGGGAGCTGTTGGAAGACAACACATAGAACTACACATAGAAACGCATTATAGTATAAATATTAATGCTTTTAGCTAATTTATATAATCTAAATGAATAACTTAATATTAGTAAAGAAATTGTATCCGGATGATATCAGTATATTAGAAACCAGCTACAATAGTAAACACTGTTTTGAATTGAAAATTATGAAAGTTTTACAAAATTTGTGATCATGAAAAGGAATTGCTCCCATCAATGAGGAATTGATCAGAAATCAAATAAATTAAGTGATGGGAGCGGTTGTAACACTGACCATAGAGAGATTCATAGCATAAATAGTAATGGGTATGGATAATAGGTTTTATTTAAAAGGGTAACTTTTTCTGCAAAGAATAGCTGACAACTTATCAATCCAGATCAAGAGATTCATTGATCCTATGTAACGCTTCTGCAACCAGCATTTGTACATCGGTCATATGCTCATCGGACACTTCCCCGTTTTCTGTTTCGATCAGTTTTTTAAGATCTGTCACGATCTTATGGATGATCAGGATCATTTCATCTTTGCTGATAAGTCCTGCATAATAGGCATAAAAGAAAGTTGTACCACTGCGCTGGACCTTATGCTTGAAAGCAGCATGTGCATTAGAAACTTCCTGCCTTGTGTACGGTTCATCCACGAACGGAACCAGATCAGGCAGGTTCTGGCCGATCCAGGTCATTTCGGAACGGTTTGAGAGATTCTTGAAGTCTGCGCATAAACGGGCAATGATCCATTCACGTGCAGTAAGATGCGTGGTCTGTTTAAGGAAGCGTGTCACATCCGAGTAACTCTTATTCTCCAGTTTTGTGAATTTCTCATATTTGTTCATTTCATCCCCTCAATGACCGATAACATGTATGTATTGCAACCAGATAAATACTTCCTTATGGCAATCCAGCTTTAGCAAAAAAAGAGATGACAAGTGCCAAGGTATAAAATTATTTAGAATTGAAATTCGTTAATTACAATGGATCAGGATCAGAGACAGCGTTCCTGAATAAGTTTGCCTTTTGTTAGAGGCCATATTTACCCTGAAAATTGTATTTATCTGCCTTTTACCCACTTAGCCCTTTATGCGCTTACACTCTGTTGTCCTGAAAGATATTTTCAGACGCAAGAACAAACTTGCGATCGCAGTACTGGGAGTGATCGTTGCCACATCTGCTATTGTAGCAGTGGTCACGACATTTTCCGCTGCAACTGAGAGCCTTTATGATGAATCTGCCAGCTTTGGTGCAAATATCATAGTAAGGCCCCAAACAGACTCAATTCCCCTGATAGCCGGATCAACATCCCTGGGATCAATATCAACCGGTGAGAACTATATTGCCCAATCCGATATTCCCAGGATATATAATATTGAGAACAATGCAAATCTTGCCGTCGTAGCACCTCGACTTTATGGTATTGCAGAATTGGGAAAAGAAAATGTCATTGTTATGGGAGTTGATCTGGAGCAGGAGAAGATACTCAAATCATGGTGGAACATTAAAGGGGAATGGCTTTCCGACCCCGAAGCTATGGAAGTTCTACTTGGACAGGACATCGCAACTCCCCTCGGCCTTACTACCGGATCGATCGTTGTTCTTGAAAAAAATAGCATTGCAATGAACCTTGAAATAAAAGGCATCATTGAGAGTACCGGCGGGGAGGAGGATGGCTATATTATAATGCCACTTTCGATCTCACAGAAACTTCTTGACAGGGAAGGCAAGGTCAGCAGTATTGAGATCCGTGCCCTATGTAATGATTGTCCCGTCTCGGAAATGAGCCGTCAGATAGAAGAAATACTGCCTGGCGTTGAGGCAAGGGCGATGAGTCAGATCGTGCAAAGCGAAATGGCCATGATAGAGCATACCCGAACTTCCGCAATGGCTGTTTCACTTATAACACTGCTTGTAAGCACACTTACTGTCGCCTCAACCATGCTTGCATCCGTAAACGAGAAGATAAGGGAGATCGGCATAATGCGTGCAATTGGGGCAAGCGACCACCAGGTCATAAAAATGCTGTTCATCGAAGGTGCACTGATCGGGATCATAGGAGGAAGTATCGGCTTTATTACCGGAACCCTTGTATCCTACTCAATCGCCCCTTTATTGAGCTTTGCAGAACCGGCCCCGATGTGGGAACTCTTATCACTGGTATCAGGAATGTCTGTAATTGTAGGGCTTGTTGCATCCATTCTCCCTGCAAAACGTGCACTGAAGATCGATCCTGCGGAGGTGTTGAGAAGTGTCTGACGCAAGTATTCAGGTAAAGGAACTCAAAAAGAGCTATAGGATCGGCTCAAATGATGTAGAAGTATTGCACGGTATTGATCTGGATATCAAAAACGGTGAATTTGTTTCTGTAATGGGACAGTCAGGATCAGGCAACCACACTGATGAACCTTATCGGCATGCTTGACAGGCCTACCGGTGGCAGAATACTGATCGACGGAGTGGATGTTACCGAAAAATCCCAGAAAGAGCTGGTCAACCACAGAAGAAAGACAATTGGTTTCGTTTTTCAGCAATTCCACCTGATCCCTTCCCTCACAGCATACGAGAACGTTGCATTGCCACTTGTTTTTGCAGGAGAGAAGGAACAGAGCAGGATCAACGAGGCTCTTGAAAGAGTAAACCTTTCGCACAGGCTTGACCATAAGCCATCCGAGCTTAGCGGTGGAGAGCAACAAAGGGTTGCGATCGCCAGGGCACTTGTAATGAGACCGAAGATACTTCTTGCCGATGAACCGACAGGAGCACTGGATAAAGAAACAGGAGAAATGATAATTTCGCTTCTAAGATCCCTGAGGAGTGAGATGACAGTTGTTATGATCACACATAATCACGATCTTGCTGAAATGTCAGACAGGATCATCAATTTACAGGACGGAAAAATAAAGGAATGATCATATGAATTTAAAATTAGCAGTATACATAGTATTAGTTACTTTTGCAGTTGTGCTTGCTGCCGGTTGTCTTGATAACAGCGCACAGGCAACAATTACAGCAGATCCTGTTGCTGCAACATGGATAGAACCACAGGTTATCGAAAATACGGCTGCAATTCCCGTTCAGACCATATATGAAAATATGAATTCGCACTTCAAAGTAGAAACAACTGCAGGAGAAATAGCAGTAATGGCTTACAGGCTTGGGGACGATATCGTGATCCGATCTAATGTTTGCCCCCCATGCGGATCGATTGGTTTTAGTCTTGCCAAAGACATTCTTGTTTGTGATTCATGCCGAACGACCTTTGATGCAGCAACCGGACAAGGCATACAGGGGGCATGTGTCGATTATCCAAAAGAGAACATCCCATATACAGTATCAGATGGAAATGTCATAATTGAAATAAATGATATCGTAGTAGCTCACATGAATACAATACAAAGAGGATGAAAGCTTCATCCCTTTTGACTTTTTTTGATAGATACTTATGCAGATCCCGATAGCATTGCCCTTTACCGGAACCCCGGGAACAAAATGCCATGGGAAAATCCAATAACTTAAATACATTCAATGCTAACCCGAAATTATATGAAACTATTACTACCCACGGATGGTTCCACATATTCAAGGAACGCAGCAAAAGTTGCGGGCAGGATCGCAACGAAACATAATGCAGAGATAGTAATAGTCCATGTGGTCGAAGATAAAGGACTTGGACGGAAAACCTGGCGTGAGACCGGTGCAGGACAGGTGATCAGTTCCATAAAAGAGGAACTGATCTCAATGGGATGTGAAGAATCAAAGATTCACGCCGAGATCGTGGATGGCAATGCGCCGGAAAAGATCGTCAAAACTGCCAGAATGCATAAAGTTGACAGGATTATCATTGGGACACGCGGGCAGACCGGTATCAAGAAGATAATGGGTTCGGTCACACAGAAAGTACTACAGATGTCTGACATCCTTGTTCTTGTAGTACCACCTGATTACAAGATATAAAATTATAAAGAATGAATCATCGTGACCCTCACCATGATTTAAAACTGTTCATTGAAGATAATAACTAAAATCGTTTTTACGGCATCACGTATTTACCTATCACTTTTTTCCCGGCAATAACATCATCAAGGGAGAAAACTTCCAGATTGAATATCCCATTATACTTTTTGAGTCCTTTCAGGACAGAATAATCAATATTGCCACTTCCGGGTGCCATGTGTTCATCGCCATCATAATTGGAGGTCCAGAAGCCGTAGTTATCGTGTAAGTGTACGTGGACCACGTGTTCCGAGATGGCATTCACAAAATCAGCCAGTTTTTCAGGATCACCGCCGCAGGTCAGGTTTGCGTGCCCAACATCAAAGGTCACACCGAGGTTTGGAGAATCTACAGCATCGACCACCCTTAACAATTCTTCTGCCTCACAGCAAAGGTTCCCGGGATCGGTCGATTCCTTATTCTCAAGCCCGAGCATTACGTTGTTCTCAGATGCAAATGCAGCAAGCTGTTTGAGATTGGAGATCATCCTGCCCAGTGATCGTTCCCTGTCATCACCGACCCTTCCGGGATGAAGTGCCACAGCTTTTGTACCAAGTCTTCCTGCAAGGCCTATACAATCCTCCATCAAAGAGAAGTGTGCTTTTTCCATTGAAGCAGTGTCCACAACGAGCTCTTTAGGATAAGTGGGAACATCTGCAAAGTAGTGTGCATGCATGGATGTCCGGAGGTCACATGTTGAAAGCTCATCCAGAACCGTTTCCAGTCTGTCCTTTTGGAGTTCTGAGCCGTCATAGACACCGAGTTTTGGCATATAAAGCTCAACTGACTCTACATGACCATCCAGTTCCCTTAGCTCACCTGCAAAAGAAGACGCACCTATCATCATATTAACTAGAACTAAATGGATTTTAATAACTATTTTGGTCTGAACGAACAAACCAAAATCCTTATCTAAAGTCACCCGATAAGAAAGTTCCAATGAAGCTGTATGTACCACACATCGGTCATTTTGAAGGACTTAAGGAGCTATTAGCGGGTTCTGATAATATATACGCAGTATACATGGCAGGATCCCCCGAATATGTCGGGACCGGCAGGACGAACCTGAGTGCCCCGAAACTCGACGACATCGCGCAACAGACCGAGTACGCACATTCAAAAGGCGTCAAAATGGAGATCGTGCTGAACAGTTCCTGCATGGGCGGACAGCACCTTACCCCTGAAGGTTACCGCGCTATAGACTGGTATTTCGACAAACTGAACACCATCGGTATCGATTCCATAACCGTTGCAGACCCATACCTTGTGGAGATGCTGGCAAAGGACTATGACATGGATGTAGTGGTCTCAGTACTTTCATTCGTGGACACGCCGCAAAAGGCAGAGTTCTATGAGCAGCTGGGAGCTACGACCATTGTAGTGGACCCGGCAGTGAACAGGCATTTCGACAAGCTGGAAGCCATAAGGGATACAGTCTCATGCAAGCTTAAGCTGCTCGTCAATGAAGCATGCCTCTACCAGTGCCCTTTCAGGTACGCCCACTTTAATTTCTTTTCACATGCCAACGGCCCCGGTCCTAAGCCGAACGTCCTTGACGATTACTATTACTACAAATGCCTTTCCCTGAGAATAAAGGACCCGCAGCAGATCATTAAATCACCATGGATCAGGCCAGAGGACCTGAAAGAATACAAACATATCACTGATACCTTCAAGATCGGAGGGCGCACTCATTTCGTTAACTGGATCCTCAATAATGTTGAGGCCTACGCAAATGAAAGATATGAGGGTAACCTGATGGACCTGCTGGACAGCATAAAGGATCTCAAAGACACATTTTATATACCAAACAGGGAACTGGATGGTGCCATCGAGCAATGGAAAAAATGTGACAAGGTATGCCACAAATGCGGCTACTGCAAGCGCCTTGCTGAAAAGGTCATACACACATATTCCGGAAGTGGAGAAGATATCCGGAAAATTCCACTGGGATCAATAGGAGATAGAATATGAGCATGACACAAGAATTGCTGAAAGCGCGCACATCCCTGGAAAACAACCTGCGGGAACTTTTAGGAGTGCCAGTGTTCCTGATCGAAATGGATGCTTTCGCACTCCCCTGCGGATGCGGAGGGGTCACGATCAACACAAGGGGACTCCAGCTGGATGACCTGGAAGTTTTTGAGGAACACATAGTTAAGCACCTTACAGATACGGTGACATCACTTGATATTGAACCGTCTTTTCTGTTTGCACGCCTGATTCCGGGGACAGCAGAGATCGCTTCGATCAATGCGCGTGTGCTTTGTAACAGCTGCTACATGGACTTTGGAAGAGGAAGTGGGAAGCAGCCAAGGCCTGACATTTACATAATGAGATTTGACAGGCGCGGATAAATTTTTTCCACCTGTCAGCATCGCCTTTTTTCAGGAAAGTTCCGAAAGGTTTATGAAGGATTTCAGATAATCCCCACCATCTTACGTTAGTCTATGCCATAATTATAGACATGGCTGAATTATCGAAGGACGTGCAGACTTTCGCACTCATACATATTGATTTAGAACTAGGAAGGAGGATAAATAAATGGAACCACTCATGGGCATGGGTGTTTTAGCACTTATGGGTGCTGCCGCAACTATTGCTGGCACAACTGAGGATCTTGAATCTGATGTCGGATCTCAGAGTAACCCTAATTCACAAGTGCAATTAGCACCCCAGATGATGTACCCACACAGGATCTATAATAAAGCAATTTCCGGTGAACCACCATCGAATGCATTGATTTGTGCTATTGGCGGAACCGTGGCATCTGTATTGATGACCGCTGGTCTGTCCGTGGTCTTTGCTATCGCTGTTGGTGCGCTCATTGCTACATCAGTACATGGAACATATGCTATTACGTCTTACATGGGACGTACTGCAAGTCAGAAGCGTTTCAGACAACCAATATATCTTGATATTATCCGATCACACACGCCGGTGATCATGGGATATGCATTCATTACAACATTCTGTATCCTTGTTGTATCATACATTATGGTAGCTGTTCTCGGACACCCATTCCCACTTGCACTTATTGCATTCATATGGGGAATCACCGTCGGAGCTATCGGTTCATCAACTGGTGATGTTCACTATGGTGCAGAACGTGAGTTCCAGAACGTCGAGTTCGGATCAGGTCTTAATGCTGCAAACTCCGGTAACATTGTAAGGAAAGCAGAATCAGGACTTCGTAACGGTATAGACAACTCATGGTTCTGTGCAAAGTTCGGAGGACCAGTAACTGGTCTCGCATTCGGTATGACCGTTTTCTTAAGCGGTTGGGTAACAGCAGTTTTTGATCCTGCAATAAGCATCACAATGGGATGGCTTTCAGTTGTAGCAGGAGCAGTTATTGTATTACTTATGATCATCTGGAACAGAAGGATCGAAGTAGCAGCACGTGAGGCATACGGACCTTACAAGGAAGACGAGGAGGTCGCTGCATGATAGATATAGCAGGAATTCTCGCAGAGAATATAGCATACATAGTAATGGTCACCCTTGGTGGCATGTTAATTTCATGGAGTGTTCACTTCGTGCCTGTAGGTGGAGCACCTGCAGCTATGGCACAGGCAACTGGTATTGGTACCGGTACTGTCCAGCTGGCAGCAGGAGCAGGTCTTACCGGGCTTGTCACCGCAGGAGCAGTTATGAACGTCAGCGACAGTGTTGCACTGGTAGTCGCATCAGGCGCAGTCGGCGCAATGATCATGATCGCTGTAACAATGATCGTCGGTACATGGGTATACGTTTATGGTGTTGGCGTACCACCAGCATCCGCAAAGGTAGACTATGACCCGATCACAAAGGACAGGCAGGACCTCTATGTATCCCAGGGTACAGAGGGACACGGACTTCCAACCGTTTCATACGTAAGTGGTGTTATCGGTGGAGCTCTCGGTGGTGTTGGTGGAGCTATGATCTACTACGCACTTATGAGCACAAGCACAACCCTGAGCCAGAGTAACCTTGTAGCACTCGCAAGTATCTTCGCAGTAGGTATCTTCTTCGTGAATGCGGTAATCCCTTCATACAACATTGGAGGAACCATCGAAGGATTCCACGACCCTAAGTTCAAGAAATGGCCAAAGGCAGTAGTCGCATCCTTTGTAGCAACATTGATGTGCGCATTTGTCGGTGTAATGACAATCGGAGGTCTCTAAGATGTCAGCAGGAGGAGCTGGTGGAGAAGCCACTGGCGGTATTGCACAGAACACATTGATCGCTGTAGGAGCTCTTGGCGGACTTATTGCCGCATACGCAGGACACTTGCTTGTACAGGCTGCAGGACCAGCATTCGCATTTATTGGCGCTCTTGGAGCGATCTGTGCGATCGTATGGGGTGCCGCAGCAGTAAGACGTGTAGCAAGCTACGGTCTTGGTACCGGTGTACCATCCATTGGTATGATGGCACTTGGTATGGGAGTTGTCGCATCTATGTTCGGACTTGCCGTTGGTGGCATTGCCGGACCTATCGTCGCATTCATCACAGCATCCATCATTGGACTCGTCATTGGTGCACTCGCTAACAGGGTACTTGGAATGGGCATTCCTATAATGGAGCAGTCCATGACAGAGATCGCTGGTGCAGGCGCACTTACCATCATTGGACTCAGTGTCGCAATGACTGGAACTTTCATGTTCGATGCTGTACTGGAAACCGTTGTTGCAACAGGATACATCGCTGTGATCTTTATCGCAGGCGGTATGGCGATCCTTCACCCATTCAATGCAAACCTCGGTCCTGATGAAAAGCAGGACAGAACACTCACAACAGGTGTTGAGAAAGGTGCTATCGCAATGATCATTGCAGGTATCGTCGCAACTGTATCAACCGATGCATCAGCTATACCAACTATCGTGATCGGTATTGCTCTGTGGTATGTTGCATTCAGGAAATACGTTGAACTCGTTAACAGGGACGCATACAAGGTACTTGGAACAGGTCTCCTGCCAACCGAGGAGGAATTAGAATGAGCATGGTACACGTAGCACCAGAAGCACATCTTGTACTGGACCCACTTACATCAGTCCTTGCAGAAGAGCGTGAAGACATCATCTGTTACTCAATGGATCCAGTAATGGAACAGATCGATGAACTTGACAAGATCGCTGATGATCTGATCAATTCACTCTCACCTGACAGAAAGCTATTGAACTCATACCCAGGCAGGGAACAGACAGCACTCAAAGCCGGTTTCTACGGTAACACTTTCTATGGTGTTGTTGTCGGTCTCATCTTCTCAGGTATGGTTGCATTGGCTCTTTACATACTCAGTCTGATCGGAGGATTCTAATATGGCAGATAAAAGAGAACCAGCAGATGGTTGGCCAACCCTGAAAGGTGAATATGAGATAGGGGACGTTCAGAACTGCGTTGCAGTCATCACCTGTGGATCACACCTGCCAGGCGCACCTCAATTAGAAGCAGGAGCTGCCATCACAGGTCCATGTAAAACAGAGAACCTTGGTCTGGAAAAAGTAGTTGCACAGATCATCTCAAACCCTAACATCAGATTCCTCATCGTAACAGGTTCTGAAGTAAAGGGACACATTACTGGTGAAGCATTCATGATGATCCACAAGAACGGTGTCAGTGACAACCGTATTGTTGGAGCAACAGGTGCAATTCCATATGTTGAGAACCTGAGCGATGAAGCAGTCGAGAGGTTCCAGAATCAGGTAGAGCCTATAGAAATGATCGGTACCGAAGATATGGGACAGATCATTGCAAAGATCAAGGAATGTGTAGCAAAAGACCCTGGTGCCTTTGATGCTGATCCTATGCTCATCGAAGTCGGCGAAGCTGGCGGCGAAGAGGAAGAAGAGGCAGGCGGACTTAAGCCAATGGCGGCTGAGATCGCAACCATCAGGAACAGGATCCTTGACATTGACAGGGAAATGGTCATTGCCGGTAACTGGAACAAGTACCACGCAGGTGTACACGCGGGTAAGGTCGAAGGTATCATGATCGGTCTTGCAATTACGCTGTCACTACTTGGCCTATTGTTATTCGGGAGGTAATTGACATGGCAGAAGAAATAGAAGGACAAGGAGTCCCAATGGTCATCAGCCCACAGATGGGTGCCATTGAAAACGTTGTCGAAAGAATTCGATACAGGGCTCAGCTTATCGCAAGGAACCAGAAACTCGACTCCGGAGTTAATGCTACAGCTGCAACCGGTTTCATTGTCGGTTTCGCATTTGCAGTGCTGATGGTACTGATACTCCCATTGATCATCTGGCAAGTAGGTGGTGTAATATGAGCGATGGAAAAAGCGCAACAGCAAGTGTTGTAACAGACCCTGCAGATTTCAACGAGGTTCTTGAGAAGCTCAATGAGATCGACGAAAAGATCGAATTCGTAAACAGTGAGATCGCACAGAGGATCGGAAAGAAAGTAGGAAGAGACATAGGAATCATATACGGAGCAGTCGCTGGTATATTGATGTTCCTCATCTACATTTCAATATCCCCGATACTCATCTGATAAGAGGTAATAACATGTTCAAATTTGACAAGAAACAGGAAGTATTCGAGGTTGGAGGCGTCAAGTTCGGCGGTCAGCCTGGCCAGTACCCAACAGTTCTGATCGGTTCAATGTTCTACAACAGACACAACATCGTGACCGATGAAGATGAGGGAGTTTTCAACAAGGAAGCAGCAGACAATCTCTGGAACCACATGCTTGAGATGACAGACGTAACCGGTAACCCATGTGTTAACCAGATCGTCGGTGAAACACCACAGGCAATCAAGAAGTACATTGACTGGTTCGTTGCAGAGGATGATAAGACACCATTCCTTATCGACTCTTCAGCAGGTGAAGTACGTGCAGCAGCAGCTGAGTACGTAACAGAGATCGGTGTAGCTGACAGGGCTATCTACAACTCTATCAACGGTAGTATCCATGATGACGAGATCGAGGCTATCAGAAAGAGTGACATCGATGCTTCAATCGTCCTTGCATTCAACGCAACAGACCCAACCGTCAAAGGAAAGCTCGAGGTTCTTGAGTCCGGTGGCCCAGGTCAGAGCATGGGTATGCTCGACATCGCAAAGGACTGTGGAATCACAAAGCCACTCGTCGATGTAGCTGCAACTCCACTCGGAGCAGGTGCAGGTGCATCCATGAGAGCAGTCGTTGCTGTAAAGGGACACTTCGGTCTCCCTGTTGGCGGTGGATACCACAACCTTGCATCCGCATGGGACTGGATGAAGGAATACAAGAAGCAGTTCGAGACAAAGGAACAGCGCAAGGCAGTTTATATGCCAGCAGATATCGGAACAAACCTTGTCCCACAGACACTTGGTTCAAACTTCCAGCTGTTCGGTCCTATCGAGAACACTGACACAGTCTACCCTGCAACCGCACTCGTAGACATCATCCTTGCTGAGACCGCAAAAGAGCTCGGTCTTGAGATCATGGATGAGAACCACCCAATCAACAAACTGGTTTAAACAAACCAGTTTCTTTTTTCTCTTTTTTGTTAACTGCTTTTTCTCGTATTTCTGATCGTTCTTACCACCATGATTCCATCATGGGATTGCAAACCCAAAAACAAAGCTATTTACACAATGTAGCAGTTTATCTTAAAATAATTAGAAAACAGAGTGTTTTATTTATACTGTGTATAGTAATTACAACTTATGAATTTAAATAATTTATCTGGCACAATCTTTGCCATCATCATCGCCTTTGCAATCATAATTATACTTGGACTATTGTTATTCGGAAGGTAATTGAATATTATTAAAGAAGAACTACGACTTCATAGCTGTGGCTCTGGTCACATGATCAAAAAAGTAAAGGTATAAAATAAAAGGAAATATTATACGAATTTCTCAAAGAACTCTGAGTTCTTCGTTTCATTCAGGTCGATCCCCAGATCCTCCACAGAGAAACCAAGAGCCAATCCCAGAAGCTGTGTGTAGTGAAGTACAGGAATATTGTGCGAGGTACCATGTTTCTCATTGAGATCCACCTGCCCGGCATCCAGCTGCATATGGCAGAAGGGGCATGCATTCACAATGCAATCAACGCCCACGGATTCGATCATGGATAATTTGTGACCGGTAAGTGCAAGAGCTTCATCAGGTAATGCAGATCTGACCCCGCCACCAGCGCCGCAGCACTCCGTCTTGTCAGGATATTCTACACTTTCCGCACCTGTAGCTTCCACAAGTTCATCAAAGAACGATGGCCTCTCAACACTTGAACCAACACGTCCTTTAGATGGTTTCAAAAGATGACAACCATAGTGCACAGCGATCTTCAATTCTAACGGCCGGGTGATGATCTCACGGATCTTCTCCGTACCAACTTCTTTGTACAAAAATTCGGTGATGTGACGGACATCATGACTGCCCTTAATGCTCCTTCCGATCTTTCCAAGATGGGAGTTCACGTCTTTTTTAAGCTGTTCATCTGCCCTGACCTCTTGATTTGCATCAGCAAGTGAGCCATAACAACCATTGCAGATCGTTAGCAGGTCGCGGTCCAGCTCTTCAGAAAGTGCAATGTTCCTGCCGGCCAGCGCAAGCCAGGTGGCTTTGTCAAAAGAACGGAGCACCCCCGGAGCAGGGCAGCATGATGCACCTTCCAGGTCAACACAGTCTACTCCAAGTTTATCAAGACAGAGCTTTGTGCTCTTTTCAATACCTGGATAACGATTAGGGATGACACATCCCAGAAAAAGTGATACATTTGTCATATATTTCCCTCGGAACTTAAAGACATCATTTATCGGACATCAATTCATCGAACTTACATGATGCCAGCAATTTCTTTACCTCTTCCAACCCTTCCGGGAAACTGTGAACTGTAGGTGGTAGCGGATCAAGCCCCAGAGCTTCCCTCTTTGCCCTGTTCTCTTCATTAATGGGGACGGCATGCCCATGTTCCAGCAGCAATTCCCCCACCGCCCGGTGTTCAGGATAAATTATACCTTCGTGAACAGCAAGTGCACGCATCTCGAATATAGCATCAACAATATCTATGCCACGCGGGCACCTCTCCTGACAATTGTAGCAGGTAGTGCACATCCACAAGGAATCATCAGAAAGGACTTCCGGATCATTGCGTGCCTTCTTCAGGAGCTTTCTGACATTCAGGCTTGTATGTCTTCCCGAGGGACAGCTACCGCTGCAAACCCCGCAATGCATGCATTTTAGAATTGTAGAGCCGGTCTTTTCCATACGGGAAAGTACATTCGGTTCATTTCTGACAGACATCAAAGGGAGTTATCTTTTCATACATTATAAAAGATGCCATTGCACACTTTGGTGCAAACCATGAAAAGCAATCGTTATATTAGAGTACATTTATAAGATTTATATATTCAGAGTGTACCCGTCAGTATAACTGCTCACAAGGGGGACAAAATGAGCAGTATGAGGCGTCATTTAAGATCATGAGGTCGAGGTGCACTAAAGGTCTGTAGTGATGCTATCATTGCCAATAATAGTAGTGATTAGAATGAAGAAAAAGTTGCTATGGCGAATATAGAAAAGTAAAAAACATAAAAGTAAACAATAGTTTTAAATAGTATAATGCGGAAGGAAGATTCTGTATACCCAACGGAAGTGCAGATATGACAAACTCTGACAAAAAGATACAGACCAAGGAAGAAGTTCTGGAAGCAGTTACCGAATGTGATGTAAAGTTCATCAGAACACAATTCACAGACACATTGGGAATGATCAAAAGCTGGGCGATCCCTTCAGAGAATCTGGAAGATGCATTCAATGATGGTGTTATGTTCGATGGCTCATCCATCGAAGGTTTCACAAGGATCGAAGAATCGGACATGATGCTCATGCCTGACCCGACCACCTTCAACATACTCCCATGGAGACCATCTGAAGGTGCAGTGGCACGTATCATCGGCGATGTCAAACTGCCTGACGGGACACCTTTCCAGGGAGATCCCAGATACATCCTCAAAAGAGGAATCCAGCAGGCAAAGGACATGGGATTCACCATGAACGTCGGACCGGAACTGGAGTTCTTCCTCTTCAAACTGGACGAGCACGGAAATCCAACTACCGAACTGACTGACTATGGTGGATATTTTGACTTTGCACCCCTCGACAGGGCCCAGGACGTTCGCAGGGAGATCGACTATGCCCTCGAGCACATGGGGTTCAAGCTGGAAGCCTCACACCACGAGGTCGCACCCTCACAACACGAGATCGACTTCAGGTTCGGGGATGTCCTGACCACAGCAGACAGTGTTGTGACCTTCAAATACGTTGTCAAGTCCATTGCCTACCACAAAGGGTACTATGCAACATTCATGCCAAAGCCGCTATACGGCGTCAATGGCTCAGGAATGCACGCAAACCAGTCTCTGATGACAGAGGACGGGAAGAATGCATTCTACGACCCTGATGCAGAGAATGGCCTTTCTGAGAACGCCAGATACTACATCGGAGGACTCCTCGACCACATCAGCGAATTTACAGCCATCACAAATCCGGTGGTAAACTCTTACAAGCGTCTCGTCCCGGGCTATGAGGCACCCATATACATCACATGGTCCGACAGCAACAGAAGTTCACTTATCCGCATCCCTGCTGCAAGAGGAAAGGGAACACGTGTGGAACTCAGGAACCCGGACCCTTCATGCAACCCGTACCTGGCATTTGCAGTGATGCTGGAAGCAGGACTTGATGGTATAAGGAACAGGATCGAACCCGGAGAATCACTCAGGATGAACATCTTTGAACTTAGTGAAAAAGAAAGAGAGGACATGGGGATCGAGTCACTTCCCGGCAACCTGAAAGCAGCGATTGACAAAATGAATAAGAGCAAATTCGTGAGAAACGCTCTTGGAGACCATGTATTCGAGAATTATCTCGCTGCAAAGACTGCGGAGTGGGATGCTTACAAGGCACGTGTGCATCAATGGGAACTTGACACGTACCTTAGCATATTGTAAGGACTTTACCCTTACACCCCTCCGCCCTGACAACAATATGCGGTTCATATTAATTTAACAAGGTGATAAAAATGTGTGGAATAATAGGTGTGATCGACAGGAAAAGGGCACTGATGGATGGTTCCAGTATTCGCGATGCACTGAGTCTTATGAATGAAAGAGGAAGTGGAGAAGGTGCAGGCTATGCAGCATATGGGATATATCCTGATTATCAGGACTGCTATGCGATCCATGTTTTCTTTGACAACCTTGTAGAACCAAAGTCCCGGGTTGATCATATGCTCCATAAATGGGGCCGCATCGTGCACCAGGAAGCTATACCAACATACGAGCAGGACGGACTTAAAAGGAGCCACATCCCATGGAGATACTTCTTCAAACCTTACAGTGACCTGATGGCAGGAAGTACAACTCCTGAAGATGATGTCATGAAGTACATTGTCATGGAAACAAATTCCAACATACAGGGAGCACTGATATTCTCATCCGGAAAGAACATGGGAGTTTTCAAAGCTTCCGGCTGGCCCGAGGATGTTGCCAACTTCTACCGCATTGAGGACTACAAAGGATACATCTGGCTTGCACACAACCGCTATCCAACCAATACCCCGGGATGGTGGGGAGGAGCGCACCCATTCAACCTTCTTGACTGGGCAGTCGTGCACAACGGAGAGATCACATCATACGGTACGAACAGACGTTATGTTGAAAGCAATGGATACACCTGCAGCATGTTCACCGATACCGAAGTAGTCGCATATCTTTTCGACCTTCTGGGCAGAAGGCATGGACTTCCGGAGGATATTGTGGTAAAAGCACTTGCACCACCGTTCTGGGATGAGATAGACAATATGCCGGAAAAGGAACAGGAGCTAAACCATGCGATCCGCCTCACCTACGGACCTGCCCTCATGAACGGACCGTTCGCAATAGTAGTGGCCACTCATGAAGGGATCGTAGGATTTACTGACAGGATCAAGCTAAGGCCACTTGTAATTGGCGAGAATGGAGACCGCCTTTACATCTCAAGCGAGGAAGCTGCCATCCGCGTCATGGACCCTGAAGTACAGAACATACACATGCCAAGAGCAGGAGAACCTGTTATCGGGAGGTTGAACGTATGAGCCTGGGAAGCGTACCCCTAAAATACAAAGTTACAATCGACCGCGAGCAGTGCATGCACTGTATGAGGTGTATCGATAACTGTTCGTATGGAGTTTTCCACAAGGAAGATGACAGGATAATCATCGATTCCCGAAAGTGTACCGCATGTCACCACTGCATATCCATGTGCCCGAGAGATGCCATATCACTGAAAGAACGACCTGTGGATTACCGTAGCCATCCGCTCTGGACAGCTGAGGCACGCGAGGATATCATCAACCAGGCACGTACAGGAAAGATCATCCTTGCAGGCATGGGAAATGCAAAACCATATCCGGTTATCTTTGACAGGCTTGTGCTTGATGCCTGCCAGGTAACAAACCCGAGTATTGACCCGCTGCGTGAACCAATGGAGCTTCGGACATATATTGGAAAGAAGCCATCAAGACTTGAGATCGATAAGAAGGATAATGGTGACATAGATCTGCTCACCAAACTTACACCTAACCTCAAACTTGAAACTCCGATCATGATCGGCCATATGAGCTATGGCGCCATCAGCCTGAACGCACAGCTAAGCCTTGCTAAAGCTGTGGAGAAGACAGGGACTTTCATGGGAACCGGGGAAGGAGGCCTTCATGAGGCCATCTACCCGTACCAGAAAAATATGATAGTACAGGTGGCTTCCGGCCGTTTCGGTGTGGACATCAACTACCTCGAAAGAGGAGCTGCCATAGAGATCAAGATCGGACAGGGTGCAAAGCCCGGTATCGGAGGTCACCTTCCGGGAGAAAAGGTATGTCAGGATGTGTCCTGTACCCGCATGATACCCCTTGGAAGTGACGCGATCAGCCCTGCGCCTCACCATGACATATACAGCATAGAAGACCTTGCACAGCTTGTGAGAAGCCTTAAGGAAGCCACCGAGTGGAAGAAACCTGTGTTCGTGAAGATAGCCGCTGTGCACAATGCGGCGGCAATTGCAGCAGGTATTGCACGTTCCTCGGCAGACGCTGTGGTCATAGACGGATTCCGCGGTGGTAGCGGAGCAACACCAAAGGTATTCAGGGACAATGTTGGCATTCCTATCGAGGCAGCTGTTGCAAGCGTTGACCAGAAGCTCAAGGACCAGGGGATCAGGAACAAGATCTCGGTCATTGCAAGTGGCGGTATCCGCAACAGTGCGGATATTGCAAAATCCATCGCTCTCGGAGCAGATGCAGTTTACATCGGCACAGGAGCACTTATCGCAATGGGATGCCGTGTTTGCGGCCAGTGTTACAGGGGTATGTGCCCCTGGGGAATTGCAACCCAGAGACCTGACCTTGTAGGGCGCCTTGACCCGGAAGTAGAATCCGAGCATGTGGCAAATCTCATCCGCTCATGGACACTTGAGCTTAGCGAACTGATGGGAGCTGCCGGTATCAACAGTATTGAAAGCCTGAGGAGCAACAGGAGCCGTCTGCGAGGATATATGCTGGATGAAGGGACCCTTGATGTCCTGCAGGTCAAACCGGTAGGGGCCTGATAACATGGAAAAACTAGAGATCGATGCAAAAGGAATGCACTATACCCCCCTCAATGAAATGATAAGAGAGGCGGTCAAAAACGGTGCAAAAGAGATAATCCTGAACAATGTGCTAGGCCAGCGGTTCATCGCTGATGGATTGAAAGGTGATGTCACCATCAGGATCAACGGAGTTGCCGGAGGTGACCTTGGAATGTTCATGAACGGACCCACCTGCATAGTTAACGGAAATTGTGACCATGCCCCCGGCAATACCATGGATGGCGGAACGATCGTCATCCACGGGAGTGCAGGAGATGCCGCAGCACATAGTATGCGTGGCGGAAAGCTGTTCGTGGAAAAGAACATCGGCTATCGCGGAGGTATCCACATGAAGCAGTATGAGGAAGACCGGCGACCTGTACTGGTCGTAGGTGGCTCTTCACATGCATTCCTGGGAGAGTATATGGCAGGAGGCCTGATCCTTGTACTGGGCATCGGGCAGGAAAATCCGGTAATGGACCGTGGGATCGGCAGTGGCATCCACGGAGGAATGATAGTTATCCGAGGGGAAGTAGAGGATAAGCTTCTGGGCGTTGGTGCCAGAAAGATGGAATTCGGAGAAAGGGAACTGGAAATGATCAGCCCATATGTGGAAGAATTCTGCAAACACTTTGGCATGGAACCCTCCGGGTTACTGGATATGAACTATACCTGCATAGTACCTGCAAGCACCAGACCGTTTGCAGGCAAGTACACATGGGAGTGATAACATGTATGAACGAAATTATACAGATCTTGAAAGCAATATCTGGCACACTGGAAAATGTGCATGTTGTGGCGCATGTGTTGCAGTTTGTCCGGCAAATTCCCTATTCTTTGAAACCGGAGAGAATTCCACACACCCATTGAATGACGGATACTGCAAGTCAGCTGTTGATGGGGTGTCCTGCGGCGCCTGCTATGAGGTCTGCCCGAGGATAGATGAACGGAAGATCGAGACCATTGGGAATTCGATCAATATAGTGTCCGCCTCGGCAAACTTCGATGTTGAGAAGAAGCAAAGTGGAGGTGCGGTCACTGCAATTCTTATGAACGCACTTGAACAAGGTCTTGTGGATGCGGTCATCACTGTTGCCGAAGATCAATGGAGTCTTAAGCCCAGGTCAACGATCATAACTTCCAGCGAGATGATGACTAAACATGCCGGAAGCCGGTATAACTGGTGGGTACCCCTTTTATGGGCATTAAAGGAAGCTGTCATCACCAAAAAATACCGCAATATAGCGATAGTAGGTGTACCCTGCGTGGTCCAGGCGATCAGTGAGATGCGAAAAAGTGAGCATGACCTGATAAGGCCATTCAAGGATTCCATCAGGCTGATGATCGGTCTTTTCTGTACAGAGACATTCGACTATGAGAAAATGGTAGAGGGGAAGATCAAAAAAGAGATGGGAATATACCCATGGCAGATCAAGCGCCTTGATGTTCCCGGAAAACTGGAGATCACCACCGAGAACGGAAAAATTCACACAATTCCGCTTTCCAAGCTTGATGACTGCATACGCCCGGGTTGTGCCATATGTAAAGACCTGACAGCACTCGATGCGGATATTTCTGCCGGGTCCATCGGAAGCCCACAGGGTCAGACCACACTTATCGTACGCACACCCATAGGAAACAAGTTCTTCATGAGCGCTGTTGATGAAAGAAAGCTTGTGGTCTCGGATGGGGTGGACCTGAAGCCCATAGAAACTCTTGCGAACAAAAAGATAAAAAGAAGAGCATGAAACAGTATTAAGTATCATGCGCCATTGCATGATACTTTTTGCTCGCAGTGACACTTCTTGTTATTACTTTCAATATGCTCACAGCAGGTACAAATAAGAGGTACAATATAACGTTATGCGAAGTTGGAGAAAGTGTCAATGCCTGCATATACTGTTACGGAACTGAACAATTTTATCAAAAATATACTGACAACTGACCCGAATCTGAACAATGTCTGGGTACAGGGAGAGATCTCAAACCTCACAAAACATGGGTCAGGACATTATTATTTTACCATCAAGGACAAAAAGAGCCAGATAAGCTGTGTTAGTTTCAGGTCCGTGAACAGGTCACTTAGATTCGAACCTGAAAAGAACATGAAGGTACTTGTTTTTGGATCCGTGGACGTATATACCATCCGCGGCCAGTACCAACTGCGTGTGATGGACATGCGACCGGATGGGATCGGGGAATTATACAAAGCTTATGAGCAGCTCAAGGAAAGACTGGAAAAGGAAGGACTTTTCAGCGATATCCACAAGCAAACCATACCAAAATTCCCGAAAAAGATCGGTGTTGCCACCTCTGCCACAGGTGCTGCAATACATGATATATTGAATGTCATCGGGCGCAGATACCCTGTTGACATACTACTCTCACCCACCATCGTACAAGGAGAAAGGTCTGTGGAAAGTATCGTACATTCCATAGAACTGCTGAACAGGACCGATGTGGATGTGATAATAGTGGGCCGTGGTGGCGGCTCCCTTGAAGACCTCTGGTCATTTAATGAGGAAGCGGTCGCAAGAGCTGTTTTCAACTCCGAAAAACCCATTGTTTCCGCAGTAGGCCATGAAACTGATTTTACCATATCTGACTTTACAGCCGACCTTCGGGCACCAACGCCTTCTGCAGCTGCAGAGCTTGTAGTGCCTGACCAGAAGGACGTAAAAAGACATCTGGTGAACCTGAACATGAGGATGGAAAGCGAAATTCACCACCTCATATCTGAAAGAAAGAAGCATCTGGAACATCTTCAGGAAAAGATAGAACCTGAACATTTCAGGGACATGCTAAGACAGGATTTCCAACATATTGATGAGCTCACATCAAAGCTGACAACATCCATTGGAAGAATTGTAGAGAACAAGACATCTGAGCTCAGGCTTCATGCTTCCAGACTCAATTCGGTAAGCCCTTTGAACACCATGGGAAGAGGCTACAGCATTGCAGTATCCCCTGATAGCAGGAGGATCATCACAAAAGTTGCCGATGTAAAGGAGAAAGATAAAGTTGATGTAATTGTCAGCGATGGTATTCTGGAATGTAATGTAAAGAGCATAAGGGACGACAGGAAGAAATACCTGCTATTTGAGAGGTGAACATATGGGAAAGACAGATAGTACCGACGGTATTAGTGAAGACAACATTAATGAAGAGATCATTGATGAATTTACATTTGAAGAAGCGCTTGAAGAACTGGAAACTATTGTTGAGCATCTTGAAAGGGGGCAGCTTACTCTGGACGATAGTATAGGAACCTTCGAGAAAGGTATGAAGCTGGCACTCCTCTGTAACCGTAAAATAGAGGATTCTGAAAAGAAAATAGAGCTCCTGATAGAAAAGAACGGTAAACTTGCGACAGAACCATTTAGTGAAATGGAATGAAGGAAAGACGCTAAGAAAAAAGAAACAATCATATAATATTATGTAATGTATTTTTATAAGTATATATATGGAATCAAGAAATTATAAGTAACCCTTTGTCCATATGGAAAATTACAATGTCAGAACTTCAAAATTTGTCATGCTGTATCGACGGCTTTGATGAGATCCTGGGGGGATTCAGGAAACCATCAACAATACTGGTTGCGGGTACAGCAGGGGTTGGCAAGACCACAATGATACTGCAGATGTTATCAAATGCTGCCAAAAGGGGAGAAAAAACACTATACATACCTCTTACAACGGAGACTGCAGGGAAAACCGAAAGACTGCATTCAATATACCCATTCCTGGATGAGAATGTCAAAGTATATCCGGTGAGCCGCCCTGCATCTGAGAAGGATCCATTGAGCACATTGATAGATGTCGGAAATGTAATAGCCTCGGAAAATCCCGACCGTCTGGCCATTGACCCGATCACACCCATAGGATTTGGCTTTGTTGAGCAGGAGAGAAGGCGTTTCTTCTACACACTGGATTCCATGCTTAAAGAATCAAAAGCCTTTGTGATGCTCACAGGAGAGCTTGTTGAAGATCAGATACATGGGTATGTTGCCAGCCACCTTACAGATGGGATCATATATCTTTCAAAAGAGAACTCCGGCTACCATACTGCCCACAAACTGAAAGTCCTGAAGATGCTTGGCATCGAACCGAGCAACAAGGCAAGGTGTACCGCCCGCGAGTACAGTTACGACGTCAGCTCAGAAGGATTTACAGCATACCCTCGCCTGATCGTTGAAGATGCAGGTGAGCTTCCTGAGACCAGGATAAAGTCAGGAATGGAAAACTTCGACCTTATGCTTCACGGCGGGATGATTGCCGGCAATAGTACCCTTATTGCAGGTGAACCCGGAACAGGAAAGAGCATATTTGGATGGCAGTTCCTCATGGAAGGACTCAGGAACGGAGAAAAGGGTATAATAGTCACATACAACGAGCTCCCACAGCAGATCATTCAGGAAGCATCAAAGTTAGGATATGACATGCAGAAATACGTTGATTCCGGAATGCTGAAATTCATCCATTCCAATCCGGAGGAGATCCATCCCGATGAGCATGCCACAAGAATAAAAGAACTTGTTGAAAGCATGGAAGCTACAAGGCTTGTAATAGATGGACTGATTAGTCTGGAGATAACATTCCCCGACATTATCAAACTCCGTGGGTATCTTCAGCGCCTTACAGCCTATCTGAAGACCAGGGGAGTTACATCGGTCATTACTACGGAACTGAGCGCTCAGGAGAATGACAGGATCATGAGTAAAGACGCCTCTTTTATTGTTGACACTGTAGTAACGGTCAGACAGGTCGTATTCTCAAATGAAGTTAAACGGTATATCAGAGTACTCAAATCGAAAGGTTCAAAACATGCACTGAACATGCGCGAGTATGTGATCTCAGAAGCAGGAATAAAGATCAACTGTGATGTTATTCTTTAAAAAAAGGAAGCAATGGACTAAAAATAAAAAAAAGAGAGAGCTAAATACCTCTCAAGTATATCTTTTTCATCAGATTGCGTGGATCGACCTCTCAACACTTGTTCCGAGCTCCGTGAGGTCGTATACACCACCATCTTCGCTTAACAATTCCTTTTCAACAAGCTCGGCCAGTATCCTATCAACAGATGGCTTTACCACGTGCATGTTCTTTGCGATGCGTGCTGCATCCATCTCCCCTTTAGATCCAAGCAGAGCCAGTAGTTTCTGCCTGTTCTTGTTACCTGTTACAAATCCCATTAATTCATCCATGATATCACCATAACAAAGTATACTAATGCATCATATAATTATTTACTCACGATCGACTTTCAATTGATGAAAGAGGAATACTTTTATTACCTGTAATGCATATGTATGCGTGGCGGGCTAGTCTGGGTAGGCCGGCGTTACCTGTAACCCGAAATCGCCGATATGCGGGAGACGAAGCCAAAAGAAGTTGTTTTGATCATTTCCAAACCTGTGATCTCAACTGAGAAGCCCCGTCCTGCTTGGATGGTGTTGGTAGAAGAACTAATTGGAGAATTGGTCCTCTTATCTTCACCGTGGGAACCAGTCGAGGCCCGGAAGGGAGCAGACCTACCATGGGCACTTGTCGCTTGTAGGGCTGCGGGGTGGAGGCGAGATCTCAGACCACTTGGTTTTGTGATGGACAGCAACTCGCGGCGTGCCCGTCACTTTGAACTTCAAACGAAAAGCATTAAATAATGCTATTGCCTTTAAGGAGAACGCGTGGCAATGAAATGCTAACTCAATGACGAGATAGCCAAGCCCGGTATGGCGCAGGATTGCTAATCCTGTGGTGCTTTGCGCCTCGGGGGTTCGAATCCCCCTCTCGTCGCTTTTTTATACACCATTGAACCCATAATGGACATACAATTGTTTCACATAATCGTTGCAGGCGAATATCATGCCAAAAACAAAACCTATAATTTCAGTGCTTAGCGAAATGCCAGCAGAGAACAACGTAGCTGAAAAGGCACCTAGCGGATGTGGAGGCTGTTCAGGAGGCACTTGCGGAGCTTTTGGTATAAGGGCAGGATCTGAAAAGGACGTAGTGATCAGGAACTTGCTCATCTTTGCAATTATGGGGATTGGAATGCTTCTTGCAGCATACCTTATTGTGAAGCTCCTGAACCTTGTCACAGGGAATTAAAAATTCGTTTTTTTGTCAGTAGTATAAGGATAACGCATCTCTTTCCCACATTTAAGGCAGGTTATTGTCATATACCTGCCATGAAGCCTTATCCTCGAGCTGTTGCCAGGAACCAGAAAAGAATGGCAACCCTTGCATACCCTGCGCTTTAAGTAAGAAGGAAGCCTCACGCGATATCTCATTCCGATCCGCCTTGCCAGAGCTACGTACCGGTCACTCCTATCAGGATGAGAACCATAGTTCTGCCCTGCAAGTTTGAAAAGATATTCGATCCTTTCAGTTGCTATATCCTTTATCAGGTTCTTTTGCTTCTTTTTTATTCGTGCCATACAAAAATACCTTTGTGTATCTTACTTGCTTACCTTACGGACCTACTTATTTGTCCTGTAAAATGATCACTTCGATTCGAGGATCCTTTTCGTTTACAAGTTCCTTAAACCTTTGTGGATCTGACTCAGTGCATTCCACGCAACCATAATGCATGGGTATGGCGACCTTCGGACCTATAAGTGCAGCAGCTTCTGCAGCTTCCTCTTCACCCATAGTAAAAAGTGTACTAATAGGAAGAAGGACAACATCTGCCTTCATATCCTTCATTTCAGGGATGAGGTCTGTGTCTCCTGCATGGTATATTCTCACACCATCAAGCTCGACAATATAACCCACGCCATCCCCACGAGGGTGATTGGGCTTGTCCAGATTATATGCAGGTACCACTTCGATATTGACACCTTTTATTGCAAGATCACCGGTCAGAAGATCACCTGCATCGATACGTCTTGCATCACCCTTGAATTGTAAGCTCATTTTTTCAGGAATGATAGTTGTAGTTGTGCTTCCACGCACCCTCCTTATGGATTCCGGATCGCAATGATCAAAATGTTCATGTGTCAACAATATAATATCTGCATCGCCCTCATGACCAGGACCATCAGGCAGCATATACGGATCGATGTATACGACCCTGCCCTGACCTTTCAATACAAATCCGGCATGACCGAGCCATTCTATAAAGACATTACCAACCTGTGTACTTCCCATCCTATACCCTCCTTAAATCATCGCATCATTAAAGTTTCATCTTTGAACCTGAATGTGAGAATAACACGATCCATCTTAAAACTGCCGAATTCTTTTACAGTACTCGTATATCAGATGATAAGACCGTGTAATTTTTTGAACTATCATTCGATAATATTTATATAGAAGTGGGTGTTGTATATACAATAAAGAGTTATGTGTAAATATATTTGAAAATGGGTTTGAGAAATATAGACATACTCTAAAAAAGGAAGTGACAAAATGAAGATCAGAGTTGTAAGTTCAAAAGAAGAGATCCAGTCATTAAGTGAAAACGAAGAGATTGTACACCTTGCATTCAGACCATCAAACACAGACATATTCTCATTAGTTGTAAAATGCCCTAGTGTAAAAGCACTTCACATCCCAAGCTCATACAAGAAAACAATATCCAAATCTGCCAAGATGTATCTTGAGATGCAGGGTATCAACCTTCTTGAAGGTGACGTATGGGGACACAGAAAAGACATCAACGAGTACTCTGAAGTATCACAGAGCGTCTACGACCGCATAAAAGATTACAGGACCGAAGGCCTTTCTGAAGAAGAGATCAATGAGAAGATGGTCAGGGAAACAAGACTCAGTCCTGATTTCATAGAGTTCCTGATGAAGCAGTAATACTGCAACTTAAAAAACGAAAAACTGAAAAACGACAGAGGACTGTCCAACGACGGACGGTCTTTTCTACTCTTTTTAAATTAATTCATTCACCAACGATCTGAACGACCAATTTGCGCGAACGTGCCCTGTTATCCAGATCAATGAATATGATCTGTTGCCAGGTCCCAAGAAGTATCCTGCCATCCATCAGCGGGAAAGATTCACTTTGCCCCAAAAGAGATGCGCGGACATGGGAATGACCGTTGCCATCATGCCACCTTTCGTTGTGCTTATATTCGATATCCTGCGGTGCTATGCGCTCAAGTGCCTGCTGCAGGTCATGGATAAGTCCCGGTTCATACTCGAGAGTGGAAACTGCTACAGTAGAACCTGCTGCAAAAACAGTAACGATCCCATTATTAATTCCGGATCCGCTCACTGAACTTATGACATCGTCAGTGATATCGATGACCTCGGAATTACCATTTGTATCATATTCCAGATATCTTGTAAGAACCGGCATACTATTTGCCTGCTTAGTCAATACGTGTTATTTTGATACCAGCAAAAGATACAGCCAGCACGAATAACACAAGGGCTGCCGTAAAACCATAGCCTTGTGGCTCTATTTCAGCAAGATGCACTAATATGAGCATTACAATAAACATGAGTACTGAGCCTATACCCAGAATGATCTCCATTGCTTTCTTGTTCATCACACCATACATTACATCAGTAATACATCAATGTAACGCCGCCTTAAGAACAACATTTTAAAAGATGCCAATATTATCTAAACAAAAAGACAGGATGAGGTAATGATATGACAGAATTTGAAAGGGAACTTGTGCAGTCGTTCAATGCTTTTTTTGAACAAAATGACGTAAGGGGGATAGCGCATCGCCTCAAACAGCACCGATTCACACCGCAGTTCCTGGATGTCCTTGTAGACTCCCTGAACCCGGATTACTATATGGGCATAGAATGCAAGAGCATATCAGTTGAAAAGGGTGCCAATGCACTTTATTTCACCCAACATTTCACAGTAGATAAGAAAGGTTCACACCAGATAGACCGCATATCCGACTTCCTGAGAAGATCCGGACGTAACGGATTTCTGGCGGTTGAACTGAGGATGGGGGCCGGGTGTGCGAGGAAAGCACATATCATCCCATGGGATGAACTTTACAGCAGGTTCCATGACGAAACATCGCTCAAATACACAGTCGAAGAGATACAAACGTACCCACCGATCGAGCGCAAGAGCGGGCATTATCTTATAGAACCGGTAAAATGGAGAGCCGGTAAAAGGATAATTGAATAATAGATCTTACTGGAGCATATAAATGATTGAAAAAATCCAACAGATAAGAACAAAAGCTTTGCAATGTTCATCTGAAATACACAAATACGATTCTGTATATGTGGTATCACACATAGATGCTGACGGTCTTACCTCTGCAGGGATAATCGGAAAAGCTCTTGAAAGAGCAGGCATCGATCATTCGATCCATTTTGTCAAGCAACTCGACGAGGTGGAAATTGAGGCTATAGCCGACCAGAATCCGGAACTTGCGATCTTCACAGATCTTGGAAGCGGCATGATAGAGTCCCTTAACTCACATGGGATAAATTCGATAATATCAGACCACCACCAACCAAGGGGAGAACTGGAACATCACCTGAACCCCCATCTTTTCGGCTTTAATGGATCATACGAGCTCAGCGGCTCCGGAATGACCTATATGCTTGCGAATGCTCTCGGAGATAACCGAGACCTTGCAGACCTTGCCATAGTCGGAGCCATAGGGGACCTTCAGCATTTGAAAAAAGGACATCTCACAGGAATTAATCGTTACATTCTCGAAGAAGGTGTAAACGAAGGTGCCCTCCATTACGAGAAAGACATAATGCTCTTTGGAAAACAGACACGCCCTGTCTTTAAACTGCTGCAGTTCGCATCCGACCCATACCTTCCCGGACTTACCGGAAATGAAGATGCGTGCATTGGATTTTTACATGACCTGGGAATACGGTTCAGCGGAGATGAACGCTGGAGAAGATGGATAGACCTTGAGCAAAATGATAAGCAGAAAGTGGTATCCGCCCTTGTGCAATACTGCCTCCATTCAGGTTTGCCACCTTACAAGATCGAAAGGCTCATTGGAGAGGTCTACCTGCTCATGAAAGAGAAGGAAGGCACAGAAATGAGAGATGCATCAGAATATTCCACTTTGCTCAACGCCACAGCACGCTACGGACATGCGGACATCGGCCTGGCGGTCTGCATGGGCGATCGCGGCAAAGCTTATGAATCCGCCCGCCAGCTGTTGAGCGAGCACCGCCAGAACCTTGTGAACGGACTCATGTTCGTCAAGGAGAACGGCATCACAGAACTCAAAAACCTTCAGTATTTCGATGCAGGTTCCAGTATCATGGAAACTATTGTTGGCATCATTGCAGGAATGAGCACATCCATCACCGGAAACCGCTCCCTTCCGATAATAGCCTTTGCAGATTCGAAGGACGGTGTCAAGGTCTCAGCCCGCGGAACACAGGACCTTATCAGGAAAGGACTCAACCTCTCTGAAGCCATGGCACTGACAACTGCACAGTTAGGTGGTGCAGGAGGAGGTCACGATATCGCAGCAGGTGCAACTATACCATTTAATGTAAAAGAAGAATTCCTGCAAAAGCTCGATTCTGTCATTGGCGAACAATTGCACAAAAAGTGATCAGACAAAATCATCGACGTGTTTCATTTCATCTATGTCTATCAAAGTTGACATCGCATTTGTGCGAACCTCAAAGCCCTGTTCCTTTGCCATTGCCATGGGGTTGGTCCCACCGATGACAACAACACCGAGATGATCTCGCTCCACCGGAACATCAAGCACGCGGGAGTTCGGCTCCCCAACTTCCATAATTCCACTGATACCTGCATCCAGCATATCAGAGAGAATATGGTCAATATCATCTCTTGCGACCAGTGGTGCTTCACGCAGATTGGCAAGGATCTTTCCAGAGCCTGTCCTTAACATCTGGGACACAGAAGTAACATCCTGCGACATCAGGACCTCAAGAGGATCGACAGTTGTGCTCACATAGGTAACCACATCAGTGAACCTCACCGGGTGTCCGTTCTTGATCTGCACGACTCCCCCAAGTTTAGGGTTGATCATCACGCCACCTTTTAAGAGCACACCATCGATAGTGATACTGCAAACAGTAGCAATCCCCACATCGCCATTGGAGATCCTGAAATCACCTATCTGCTCCCCCCCTTTGATTATCTTGAGGAAAGGACTGACCGATAATCCACTCCTGATAGCCAGCGCATATACATCGAGAATAGATTCAAGATCTTCTTCCTTAATGAGAGACAGATTGACTATAACATCACCTGCCATTGCAACCGGGTCGAATGTGGTCCTGAACATAAGGTCTTCAATACGAGACGAAGTGAACTGGACACGATGTGGTTTGTTGATCATAGAGACACCTTGTCATTTCAATAAAGTAAGGAAATTACCCTATTATAGTTTTGTGCATCCCGAACACTTCAACGAGATTTTAGACCGTTGCTCTCAAATAGTAACAATGCTCTCAAACACGCCAACGAAATCCTGTGGCTGCTTCAGGAAACGAAGCTTTTCGGCATCGTTTACGAGTTCGTACATATCCCTGCCACATTCAAGACCAAATTCCGGAATGTCTATCGGAGTGATGTATCTTAGCTCAGGAAGGTCCTCATATCGAGGATTCTTGACAAATCCATTATCCAGCAGATAATATGCACCACCTTCCATATCCCTGAAAGGTATGTAACTGGAAGCAAAGTCACAGCATACCCAATTAGCCATTTTCAAAGGCTCATTGGATGCATTTATGGTAACATGCCCATAATCCGGAGGAATGAGTGCAATATCCCCTGCTTTTGCTTTAATTACAACAACATCGATAACATCATCGCCTTCATGCTTTTGCAAAAGGTAGGTTGCCTCCCCTTCAAGCACCTGATAGACCTCAGGATAGGATATTTCCTCACCCGGAACATTCGGATGATAGTGACCTGCAGTCTTGATAAATTCACGTCCCATCATTCCGGAAGGAATTACCGTAATATCATAACGCAGATGCTGCTTGTTAATAGTTTTAAGTTCCGCCTCGGACATGGAAAGATGCCTGAACATATAATATAGTTCGAAGTCATCAACTGAATCGAACCATTTTCTGTCACATACGACCTCTTTCATGTCATGGAGCATCCTGATATCAGGATCCCTTTTAACTCCCCCAAATTCAATATTATAAACCATATTTAATAACCTCTTCAAAAACGATCGCCTGAGCGGACCCCACCGGCCAAACGATCATGGTAACAATAAAAGTACCGGTCTTAAAATAAGCCTACTACATATTAAATTTAACTCATGGGAATAATAAAAAATAGGTAGAATCGCCATTAATCCTTCGATATAGCAAAACAATAAGCTTAAAAGTACATGAGAGACTATACAATGGGACATGGAGAGGGATATCAGAATACTGCATACTGCTGACACACATATTGGATACAGACAGTACCATAGTGAAATGCGCAGGCAGGATTTCATTGATGCTTTTTCCAGGGTCATTGACGATGCTATTGAGATGAAAATGGATGCTGTTGTCCATGCAGGCGACCTCTTTGATTCAAGGAACCCTACCCTTGAGGATATCCTTGACACGATCAACATACTCTCAAAGTTGAAACAATACAATATCCCGTTCCTTTCCATAGTCGGAAACCATGAAAGCAAGCAGCATACCCAATGGCTTGACCTGTTCGAGAGTATGAAGATCGCCATTCGGCTTGGGACCGATCCATACAGGATAGAGAATATTGCCATCTATGGAATAGACAATGTCCCGAGATCGAAGATACCACTTTTTGATTATTCGAAGTTCACAGATGAGAACTGTGGAGAATGCAATATTATAGTAATGCACCAGCTGATGTCACCATTCCCATTTGGGGAGTGGGAATGTGAGGAGGTCATCGAAGGACTTCCTTTTGAAGTACATGCCATCCTGCTTGGAGATTATCACAAAAATGAAAAGATCAGGGTCGACCAGACCTGGGTAACCTATTGTGGAAGCACAGAACGTAACAGTGCAGCCGAAAGCGATGCACGCACGTACAACATTGTTACGATAAATGATAATGGTATCGACATCGGCAGACGTAACATCACCACCCGCGAGTTCCTGTTCATTCCGGTTGAGCTCCGGGACAGGGACAGTGCCTATGAACTGATCATCAATACCATCAAAGAATATGATGTTTCTGAAAAGGTTGTCTTTGTGGACATTTCAGGAAATCCGGAAGTTGCCATATCCTACAATGAGATAGAGGAGCTCCTTGCGACCCAGAATGCACTTGTCACCCGTATAAGGGACATGAGACGCGGAGAAGAGATCCTGGAAGATAAACCTGTAGAGGTTTCTTTTTCAGACCCTGATGAAGCAGTCAAAAAAGAGATCAGGAAAATGACACTTACCAGCGGCGGCATCATGATAGACGAGATAGTAAGGGATCCGGGCGTTCCAAAGACAAAGGTTGACCTTGAGGCTGAAACCCGCATAGGGAACCTGCTTTCAAGTATTGATTTTATGCAGCCGGGAACCTACATGATCCAAAAGGATACAGAAAGCGACACTGGAACGGAAATAGTAACAATTGATGATGAAAACGATGCCAGAGGAGATGCGGATGTTCAACAGGTTGCAGAAACCCCTGAAGGATATGAGCTCCGCACTGTAGATGAAAAAGATGATGCTCCAGAGGATGTCGTTGTTAAGGCTGAAACTGAGCTGTCGCGAACAAATAAAGAACCATCCGAACCAATCGGACCATCTGAGACCAATGGTTCAAAGGAAAAGAAAATTGAAACCCCGAAACCAAAGCAATACAATCTGGGGGACTACCTGTGAAACTGAAAAGGGTACGTATTGAGAACATCAGAAGCTACAAAGACCTGGACATAAGCTTCGAGGATGGTGTCACCGTGGTATCCGGTGTGAACGGGAGTGGTAAGTCCAGCCTGCTGGAAGCATGTTTTACAGGACTTTTCGGAAGCCGCACCCTTTCAAAGGAATTCGTGCTCTCGGACCTTATACGCAAGGGTGCCACAAAGGCATCCATTCTGGTCGACTTTGATAATAGCGGCCATGAATACAACATTGAACAGGGATACAAGGTCAATCCAAAAACCGGAAGTGCATCTAACAATAGATCGGTCTTCAAGATCGACGGGGATATAATGGTCGACCAGGCCAGCCAGACCTATGAAGCTGTAAAAGCGCTTCTGAAAATGGACGAGGAAGCCTACAAGAACTGCGTGTACATCCGTCAGGGAGAGATCGATGTACTGATCAACGCAAAGACAAAGGACCGGCAGCGGATGATCGATGACCTGCTCCAGATAGGGAAACTGGAAGAGTACAGGGAGCGCGCAAGTAGTGCAAGGAAAGGCGTGGGAAGGCACCAGAGGGAAACAGATGCGCGTATCAAGGACAATGTTGCAGATATCGAACAAATTGAAACCCTGAAGCCATATCAGGTACTCAATACAGTTCAAACTGAGATGAACGAGACCGGTGCAAAAATTTCAGATCTTGATACAAAAAAAGAACGAGCCAGGGGAATTGTGGAATCCATTGAGGAAAAGATAAGCAAATACACAGAAACCCAGGAGCAAAAGAAAGCGATCGATGTTGAAATAAAAAGTTTCAAGTCAAAGATCACAGAAACATACAGCGAGATCGAGAGATCCAGGAACATTGTTAGTTCCGGCAGGCAGGAGGTCCAGCAGCTTAAAAAATCAACTGCCGACCTTTCTAAACAGATAGATATGCCGGAAGATGCTGATATTGAGAATTATGCTGCATTCATAGAGAAAGAGGAAGTCAGCGCCCGGGATGCTGTCAGTAGCATTATCAAAAAGAGAGAACTGACGCAGAGTAATGAGCGATCACAGAATGAATTCCTGCTTAACCTGAATGAACAAGTGAAGACAACGTCCATTGCCATCCAGAATAAGGAAGCTAAGATCAAAACCATTCAGGAAGATATTGAAAGACTTTCTGTAAACATCAGGGAACTGGATGATGAGAGCAAGAACATATCAAAGGAAGCCACTGAACTTGGATTCCCTGCTGATAAACTCGAAAATATAGATGATATTGCCGAACTTCTGAGCCTGAAGCAAAAACAGCTTCATGGAAAAGAAAGGGAAAAATTTGCCACCCTTGCAGAAATTGATAAAAGGGTGAAGAAAGCCAAAGAGCTACTGGACAAGGGACTGTGCCCCACCTGCGGACAGGACCTTAAAGGCTCAAAGATATGCGAAGAAACAGCAGTTGATGAAGAACAAAAAGCCGGTCTTTTGGCCGAGCTACAGAGCATACGTTCCGAACAGGCAGATGTGGAAATAAAAGTAGAACGTGTCAGAAATGCGAAAGAAATTGCAAAAAGGATGGCAGATAACGATCACCTGAGCCAGATCAAGAAGAAAGACATCGCTGCAAGTGAGAAGCTGATCGAAGAGAACCACAAAACCATCAGGGATGAGAAAGAAAAGGAAAGTGGTCTTAAAGAGCAGATAAATGATGTCACGATAGCGATCAGGAAGATCAGGGAAGATGTTGTTTCCCTGGAAAAAGATGAAACTGCTGCAAGGGATTCTCACAAGGTTGTAAAAGAGAAGCTCGATATTGCAAGAAAGATAAGAACTAACCAGCTAGAGGTCAGAAAAGTCCAGAGCGATATGCAGCGGTCACAGGATGGGATCAATAACGGGCTGGAAAAGGTAGGACTATTCGAAGAGCAGATAAAGGATCGGAAGCAGCGCCTTGATCATTTCGAAGAGGTACTTGGGGATGTGGACATAGACAAGCTTCGGACAGAAAGGATGCAGTACGATAGTGCATACAAAGGTATCATTTCTGAACTGGAGAAATTTAAC